>CALWYA010000023.1 GCA_944385645.1 uncultured Oscillospiraceae bacterium | reverse complement strand
AGTGCGGGGAGGGAGTCGGTGACCAGGTTGAGCCACAGCAGCTGCACCGGCACCAGGGGCATCTGGGAAAAGCCCAGGAGGGTGGCCAGGAAGATGGTGAAGATCTCCCCGATGTTGCAGGAGAGCAGATAGTGGATGGCCTTGCGGATGTTGGCGTAGATCCCCCGGCCCTCCTCGATGGCGGAGACGATGGTGGAGAAGTTGTCGTCGGTGAGGATCATGTGGGCGGCCCCCTTGGCCACATCGGTGCCCGCCCGGCCCATGGCGCAGCCGATGTCCGCCGCCTTCAGGGCCGGGGCGTCGTTCACCCCGTCCCCCGTCATGGCCACCACCTTGCCCCGCTTCTGCCAGGCCCGGACGATGCGCATCTTGTGCTCCGGAGAGACCCGGGCAAAGACGGAGAACCGCTCGATGTCCCCCTCCAGCACCTCCTGGGGCATGAAGTCCAGCTCGGGGCCGGTCACCGTCCAGTCCCCCGGCCGGGCGATGTCCAGCTCCCGGGCGATGGCCAGGGCGGTGGCCCGGTGGTCCCCGGTGATCATCACCGGCCGCACCCCCGCCCGGTGGCACAGCTCCACCGCCTGCCGCGCCTCGGGCCGGGGCGGGTCCATGAGGCCGAACAGGCCCAGGAAGGTCAGCTCCCCCTCCACCTGCCCCGGCTCCGGCCGGTCGGGGAGGGCGGCCAGCTCCCGCCGGGCCACGGCGATGACCCGCAGGGCCCGGGAGGCCATCTCCTCGTTGGCCGCCAGGATCCGCTCCCGCTCCCCCGGCGTCATGGGGCCCCGGGGGGTGGCGGCACACCGGTCCAGGAGCACGTCGGGCGCTCCCTTCACAAAGGCGGTCCAGCCCCCCGACGGGTTTTTGTGGAGGGTGGTCATCAGCTTGCGCCCCGAGTCGAAGGGGATGTCCCTCACCCGGGGCCAGCGCTCCAGCTCCCGGCCCTGGTCCACCCCCTCCCTGGCGGCGGCCACCACCAGGGCGGCCTCGGTGGGGTCGCCGGAGGCGGCGGGGGCCCCCGCCCGCCACTCCAGCCGGGCGTCACAGCACAGGCAGGCCGCTGCCGCCGCCTCCCGGCGGCGGCCCCCCGGCGGGGTCCACACCGCCTGGACCTCCATCTTGTTCTGGGTGAGGGTGCCCGTCTTGTCCGAGCAGATCACCCCGGCACAGCCCAGGGTCTCCACCGCCGGCAGTTTCTTCACGATGGCCCCCCGGCCGGCCAGCCGCTGGACCCCCAGGGCCAGCACGATGGTGACGATGGCGGGCAGCCCCTCGGGGATGGCGGCCACCGCCAGGGAGACGGCGGTGAGGAACATCTCCAGCAGTCCCTTCCCCTGGAACAGGCCCACCCCGAACATGACGGCGCACACGCACAGGCACAGGAAAGACAGGGACTTGGAGATCTCCCCCATCCTGCGCTGGAGGGGGGTCTCCCCCTGTTCTCCCTCCAGGAGCAGCCCGGCGATGCGGCCCATCTCGGTGTCCATGCCGGTGGCCACCGCCACGGCGGTCCCCCGGCCGGCGGTGATGAGGGTGCCCGCGATCACCATGTTCACCCGGTCCCCCAGGGGGGTGTTGGCGGGCAGGGTGGGCCGGGCCTTCTTCTCCGCGGGAACCGACTCCCCGGTGAGGGCCGACTCGTCGGCCTGGAGGCGGCTGCACTCCAGGATACGGGCGTCGGCGGGGACCTGGTCCCCCGCCTCCAGCACCAGGATGTCCCCCGGCACCACCTGGGCGGCGGGGATCAGCGCCTCCCTCCCCTCCCGGCGCACCCGGGCCCGGGGACTGGACATCCGCCGCAGCTCCTCCAGGGCCTGCTGGGCGTGGTCCTCCTGGGTGATGGAGATGACCGCGTTCACCCCCACGATGACCAGGATGATGACCCCGTCCAGCCAGTCCTCTCCCCCGCTGGCCGCCAGGGACAGCCCCGCCGCCGCCAGCAGCACCAGGATCATGGGGTCCCGCAGCTGCCCCAGCAGCCGGGCCAGCAGCCCCGGCCCCCGGGGGGCCTCCAGCTCGTTGGGCCCCTCCCGCTCCAGCCGCCGGGCCGCCTCCCGCCTGCTCAGCCCCTCCGGGCTGGTCTCCAGCTCCTTGAGAATGTGCCCGGCCGGCCGGCTGTACCAGTCCTCCATGGTCCCACGCTCCCTTCCATTTGTTTCCATTATACCGGGGGCCTGTCCCGGAATCGGGGGAAATTTGGGGGCGGAGCAAAATTGTGCCGGGCCGCTTCACAGCTCCAGCAGGGTCCGGGCCACGTTGTCCGCCCACAGGCGGGCGCCCGCCACCGCCTCGGTGAGGGTGTTGCCGTGCCCCCCCACCTCCACCAGGAGATAGCCGGGGGACAGCTGCTGGTTATAGGTGCTGCTGCGCAGGACGATGGGCCGGGCCAGGCTGCGGTAGCCCCGGACCAGATTGCCCTGGAGCAGCCTGGCGAAGGCCAGGTTGTCCCGCCAGCCCGGGTGGGCCCCGCCCCCGGCGTCGGTGCCCACCACCAGCATCACCTGGGCCACCTGCTCCCCCGCCTCCTGGGATACCATCTTATAGATTTCCCCCTCGCTGCTCACCAGGGCGTCCCGGTGGACGTCCAGGATCACCCGGAGGGTGGGGTACTCCGCCAGCCACCGCTCCGCCGCCGCCTGGGACCGCTCATAGGCCCCGTTGTAGGCGGGGTAGTCGTAGAGGGTGGTGTCGTGGAGCACCTGAAAGCCGTGGGCCCGGAACACGGTAGCCATCTCCTCCCCCACCTTCACCACGTTGTGGGAACAGTCGGTGGTGCGGTAGGGATCGCTCTCCTCATAGGTCTGCCCGTCCGCCTGGCTGTACGCCTCGCTGCCGTGGGTGTGGAGGATCAGGATCTGGGGGCCCTCCCCCATGGTCACCTGGACGCTCCCCTCCTCCAGCACCGAGCTGTCCAGCCCCAGGCCGGTGCGGTCGTACACATAGACCTCCCCCTCATAGAGGTATTTGCCCTCCTTGCTCCCCTGTCCGGTCATCTCCAGCACCTGCTCTCCGCCGGGGGCGGGCTCCAGGTCGGGCTGCTCCCGGTCGTCCCCGTCGATAGACTCCACCGGGTCGTCCGCCCCCTCCTCCGCCGCCCGGGCCAGGCGCAGGGCCATCACCCCCTCCTCTCCGGCGGAGAGCAGGGGGGCGCTGTCCACCAGCAGCCGCCCCCAGCCCGTCAGGGCCTCCTCCCCCGGCAGAGCGCCCAGCTGCCCCCGCAGCAGGGAGACCGCCAGGCCGGGCCGCTCCCCCAGCCGGGTCAGCTCCTCCCCCAGGCCGCCCAGGTCGGCGGTCAGTCCCACCCCCCACAGGGCGGTCAGGGCCAGCCCCAGGGCCACCCCCCGGCGCAGGGCCCGTCCCATTTTTCCCCGTCCCTTGTCCATGGTATCACTCCTGTCTTCCGTGCCGCGGTCCGCTGTCACAAGAACCTATGCGGTCTGGCGGGGGAATATGCCGGGGGCGGGGTCCGGGCCTTGTTTTTTCCCGGAAAATCGAGTATAATAAGCAGTTGAAACTGGCGTTTTGTCCCGGCGGAGATCCTCAGCGGGGCGACGCGGCATGGAGGTCACACATGGAACGCGCTACCACCGTCATCTCTCCCCAGGACATTCAGATCCAGCTGGACCACTGCCAGGCGGTGGCCCAGTTGAATGCCCGGCTCCCCCAGCCCCCCCTGGCTTTTGTGGACACCTACGGGTGCCAGCAGAACGAGGCCGACTCCGAGCGCATCCGGGGCTATCTGGCCCGGATGGGCTACGGCTTCACCCAGGACGAGGAGGAGGCCCGGGTCATCGTCATCAACACCTGCGCCATCCGGGAGCACGCCGAGCAGCGGGTGCTGGGCAATCTGGGGGCCCTGGTCCACACCAAGCGCCGCCACCCGGACCAGCTCATCTGTCTGTGCGGCTGTATGGCCCAGGAGCCCCGGATCGCCGAGAAGATCCGCCAGTCCTACCGCCACGTGGACCTGGTGTTCGGCCCCCACACCCTGTGGAAGTTCCCCGAGATGCTCCACACCCTGCTCTCCCACCGGGGCCGCATCTTCCAGACCGCCGACGAGGCCGGCTCCATCGCCGAGGGCATCCCGGTGGTCCGCCAGGACCAGGTGAAGGCCTGGGTGTCCATCATGTACGGGTGCAACAACTTCTGCTCCTACTGCATCGTCCCCTACGTCCGGGGCCGGGAGCGCTCCCGGAAGCCGGAGGACATCCTCCGGGAGGTGGAGGAGCTGGTCCGGGACGGCTATAAGGACATCACCCTGCTGGGCCAGAACGTGAACTCCTACGGCAAGGATCTGGCCGAGCCCATGGACTTCGCCGATCTGCTGGAGCGGGTGAACGCCATCCCCGGGGACTTCCTCATCCGCTTCATGACCTCCCACCCCAAGGACGCCACCCAGAAGCTGTTCGAGACCATGGCCCGGTGCGAAAAGGTGGCCCCGGTCCTCCACCTGCCCTTCCAGGCGGGGAACGACCGGGTACTGAAGGTGATGAACCGCCGCCACACCATCGCGGAGTACCTGGACAAGATCCGGGCCCTGAAGGCCCTGATCCCCGACATCGTCCTCACCTCCGACGTGATCGTGGGCTTCCCCGGGGAGACCACGGCGGAGTTCGAGGACACCCTGAAGGTGCTGGAGGCCGTCCGTTTCGACGCCCTGTTCACCTTCATCTTCTCCCCCCGGCCGGGCACCCCGGCGGCGGACATGGACGACCCCATGCCCCGGGAGGAGAAGCTCCGGAACTTCAACCGCCTGGTGGCCCTCCAGGACCAGATCTCCGAGGAGAAGCACCGGGCCTACATCGGCAAGACGGTGCGCTGCCTCATGGACGGGGAGAGCGGCGACCCGGACTATCCCCTCACCGGCCGCACTCCGGGCAACCGCCTGGTCCGGGCGGCCGGGCCAGCTTCCGCCGTGGGCACCTTTGCCCAGGTGGAGATCACCGGCGCCAACAAGTGGTCCCTGTTCGGGCGGCTGCGCTGAAGCTCCCCAGCTCCATCCCCGCCGCCAGTCCGGCCAGGAAGCAGCCCTGCTCCCGCAGGGAGGCGGCGGTGTCGCTGGCAAAGCGCAGCTTCTTCACCAGCCGCTCCGGCTCCCCGCCCAAAGCCTTGAGCTGTCCGATCAGCTCCTCCGCCTCCCGCTCCGACCGATGCAGGGCGGCGTTATCCTCCCGCAGCAGGCGGCGCAGGAGGTTCTCTTGGGCGTAGGTGTAGATGACATCTTGTAGTGGGGTCATTATTTATTCCTCCTTGTTTTAAAATAGTATGACCAAATGAGCATATTTAAATTATATATGCTCATTTGGTCGTTGTCAAGAGGTATGTATTATGTCCGCTTTTTCTGACCACCTGATCCAGCTCCGGGAGCAGCGCAGCCTGTCCCAGAAAGAGGCCGCCGACGCCTGCGGCGTGGTCGTCCGGGCCTACCAGCGGTATGAATACGGCGAGCGGGAGCCGCAGCTGTCCACCCTGATCCGTCTGGCGGACTTTTACCAAGTGTCGCTGGATGATTTAGTGGGGAGATCTTTCCCTGTTTTGAAACCGTCCGCTGACTAAATTCAAGGGTGTATGCCAATGTCTGCATTATCTAAGCGTCTTGTCGCCCTGCGCAAGGCCCGGGGACTGTCCCAGACAGCAGTCGCAAATGAAATCGGTATTGCGCTTCGCACTTATCAATATTATGAACGTGGCGAGCGGGAACCGCAGCTGTCCATCCTGATCCGTCTGGCGGACTTCTACCGGATACCGCTGGACGAGCTGGTGGGGCGGGAGGTCCCGCCGCCGGCCGGAGGCGGATGATTTGGCCGGCGGGGGCAAAAAGGCTTCCCCCTGGAAGGGGGAAGCTGTCAGCCGACAGGCTGACTGATGAGGGTACCCACGGGGGTGATACCTCTCTCGTCCGCCCCCTCATCCGTCATTTGCTTCGCAAATGCCACCTTCCCCCCTGCGGGGGAAGGCAGGGGCTCTGCGACGGAGCGCCCCCTCAGTCACGGCTTACGCCGTGACAGCTCCCCCAAAGGGGGCGCCAAGGGACGGGCGGCCACGTGGGGCCGCCCCTACGATGTATCTGGTCCGTCCACCCTCGTAGGGGCGGACCTGTGTGTCCGCCCGGGCCCCCTTGTGAAAGGGGGCTGTCACCGCCGCGAGGCGGTGACTGGGGGATTCCGTCGACCGGAAATGGGGCAGGTCGCCCCCTCATCCGTCACGGCCTTCGGCGGCCCCTACAGGTGATTGCCGGGGGTAGGGCGCACACACAGGTGCGCCCCTACACACCTCGGCGGGGCCCCAAAACTCCTATCTCATATCTCCTATCTCCACTCTCCACTCTCCACTCTTCACTCTCCACTCTTCACTCTCCACTCTTCACTCTCCACTCTCCACTCTCCACTCTTCACTCTCCACTCTTCACTCTCCACTCTCCAAGGAGGTTTCCCATGGCCGAGATCACCCCTATGATGCAGCAATATCTGGACATCAAGGCCCAGAACCCGGACTCCATCCTGTTCTTCCGCCTGGGCGACTTCTATGAGATGTTCAACGAGGATGCCAAGCTGGTCTCCAAGGAGCTGGACCTGACCCTCACCACCCGGGACCGGAACAAGCCCGCGGAGGAGCGGGTGCCCATGTGCGGGGTGCCCTACCACTCCTGCGACAGCTACATCGCCCGGCTCATCGCCAAGGGGTACAAGGTGGCCATCTGCGAACAGACCGAGGACCCGGCCCAGGCCAAGGGGCTGGTGGACCGGGACATCATCCGGGTGGTCACCCCGGGGACGGTCATCTCCTCCTCCATGCTGGAGGAGGGGAAGAACAACTTCCTGGCCAGCATCTACGCCGACAGCGCCGGCTTCGGCCTGTGCTTCTGCGACCTGTCCACCGGCGAGGTCCACGCCACCGCCCTGCCCGCCGGAGAGGAGGGGCTGGGCCACCTGAAAAACGAGCTGGGCCGCTTCCACCCCACCGAGGCGGTGCTGTCCGACGGGGCCTGGAACGCCGACGGCCTGGTGGACTTCCTGCGGGAGCGGCTGGACTGCCCCTGCGAGCGGGGGGTGGAGGGCCGCTTCGCCCCCGACTTCGCCCGGACCCTGGCCCGGCGGCAGTTCAAGGCCGGGCTGGACAGCGTCCCCTCCGAGGGGGAGCACGCGGTGCAGGCCGCCGGCGGGCTGCTGTCCTATCTCTACGACACCCAGAAGACCGACCTGGGCCACATCGCCGCCTTCTCCTACTACACCTCCAGCCAGTTCCTGGAGCTGGACCTCACCGCCCGGCAGACCCTGGAGCTCACCGCCACCATGCGCTCCAAGGACAAAAAGGGCTCTCTCCTGTGGGTGCTGGACCGGACCAGGACCGCCATGGGCGGGCGGCTGCTGCGCGCGTGGCTGGAGCGGCCCCTCCTCTCCCCCGCCCGGATCGCCCGGCGGCAGCAGGCGGTGGCCGACCTGGTGGAGGACGCCATCACCCGGGAGGAGCTCTCCCTGGCCCTGCGGGAGGTCACCGACCTGGAGCGGCTCACCGGCCGGGTGGTGTACGGCTCCGCCGGAGGACGAGACCTGGCCGCCCTGTCCGCCGGCCTGGGGAAGCTGCCCCACATCCGGTCCCTGCTGGACCACTGCCCCTCCGCCCTGCTCCAGACCCTCCAGGGTGAGCTGGACGACCTGCCCCAGCTCCGGGACGAACTGGACCGGGCCCTGAAGGACGAGGGGGACCTGCCCTTCTCCGTGCGGGAGGGGGGCTTCATCCGGGACGGCTACGACCCCCAGGTGGACGAGCAGCGGGACCTGCTCAACCACGCCTCCGACCGGGTCATCGCCCTGGAGGCCCGCACCCGGGAGCAGACGGGCATCAAGAACATGCG
Source organism: uncultured Oscillospiraceae bacterium (assembly GCA_944385645.1). Classification (GTDB taxonomy): domain Bacteria; phylum Bacillota; class Clostridia; order Oscillospirales; family Oscillospiraceae; genus Lawsonibacter. The sequence continues at coordinate 5,161 of CALWYA010000023.1, read as the reverse complement.
CGTCAAGTCCAACAAGGTCTTCGGCTATTACATCGAGGTGGCCAAGTCCCAGATCGACCTGGTCCCCCCCGACTGGGTGCGCAAGCAGACCACCGTCAACGCCGAGCGGTACATCTCCCAGGAGCTGAAGGAGCTGGAGCACGCCATCCTCTCCGCCCAGGAGACGGTGACCGCCCTGGAGTATCAGCTGTTCTGCCGCCTGAAGGACCTGGTGTGCGCCCAGGTGGACCGCATCCAGGCGGCCGCGGCCGCCGCCGCCCAGGTGGACGTGCTCACCTCCCTGGCCACGGTGGCCGCCGCCAACGGCTACTGTATGCCCCAGGTGGACGACTCGGACGCCATCACCATCGTGGAGGGCCGCCACCCGGTGGTGGAGAAGGTGCTGGCCGGCGCCCCCTTCGTCCCCAACGACGCCCACCTGGACGCCGGGGACGACCTGTGCGCCATCATCACCGGCCCCAACATGGCGGGCAAGAGCACCTACATGCGGCAGGTGGCCCTGATCGTCCTCCTGGCCCAGATGGGCTCCTTCGTCCCCGCCCAGTCGGCCCGCATCGGGGTGGTGGACCGGATCTTCACCCGCATCGGGGCCAGCGACGACCTGGCCTCCGGCCAGTCCACCTTCATGGTGGAGATGACCGAGGTGGCCGCCATGCTGAAGCACGCCACCAAGAAGTCCCTGCTCATTCTGGACGAGATCGGCCGGGGCACCTCCACCTACGACGGCATGGCCATCGCCCGGGCGGTGCTGGAGCACTGCGCCGACAAGAAGAGGCTGGGCTGCAAGACCCTGTTCGCCACCCACTACCACGAGCTCACCGCCCTGGAGGGCCAGATCCCCGGGGTGAAGAACTATAACATCGCCGCCAAGAAGCGGGGGAACGACCTGATCTTCCTGCGGAAGATCGTCCGGGGCGGGGCCGACCGCAGCTATGGCATCGAGGTGGCCAAGCTGGCCGGCGTCCCCGACCGGGTGGTCCGCCGGGCCCGGGAGATCTTGGAGGAACTGGAACAGGGCCAGGGGCTCCAGCCCGCCGCCCCCTCTCCGGGAGACAGCGAGCAGGTCTCTCTCATGGACCTGGGGGGCCAGACCGTGCTGAAAAAGCTGCGGATGACCGACGTGAACATCCTCTCCCCCATCGAGGCGCTGAACCTGCTGGCCGAGCTGAAGCAGGATCTGAACGAGTAACGGCTTTCGCTGTCTTTGCGTCTTTGGATAAGGTTTCGTAATTCAACAGATGTTTAATTCGGAAATGTAAGACCCGTTTCATTGAAGAGGATGATGTGTAAATGAGCCAAACAACAAAATTTCCCCCTAACATTATCCAGGAACTGAAATACTATGTATATATTTATTCAGATCCCGATACAGGACAGCCTTTTTATATTGGAAAAGGCTCTGGCAATCGTTGTTTTTCCCACCTGTCCCAGGAGGGGGATTCCGAAAAAATAGCTATCTTAAACGATTTGAAAAAGCAAGGCAAAACCCCTAAAATTGAAATTCTGGTATGGGGGCTTGACGAGGCGACCGCATTAAAGGTAGAAGCGGCTGCCATTGATCTTATCGGGATTAAAAATCTTACAAACATTCAAAAGGGCCATCACTCTGCTCTATATGGCCGGATTGACGTAGACGAATTATGCCATAGATTCAATCCAGAGGAATTGAACCGCGGAGATATTCCGGATAACTGCCTTTTGATTCGAGTAAAAAAATATCATTATGGAATGACTGACTTAGAACTATATGATTTGACTCGCAGGGCTTGGAAAGTTCGTCAAGATCGCATTCAGAAAATCGAGTATGTCTTATCTGTATACGACGGGTTCATATTGGCCGTATACAAAGTCGCCGGTTGGTATCCAGCACATTCTACTTTTAACACGATTCCTGTTTCTGATGCTGTTAAGCAGCACGATATAGAAAAACACCGCATGGAATTTGTCGGACAGCTGGCGCCATCAAGTATTCAGAAACAGTTTGTTGGAAAAAGCGTACGGAAGCTCTATAAACAAGGGGAAGCGAACCCAGTCAAATATTCTGAAAGTTTGAAATAGCCCGTCCTCCCTTTTTCCTATATCAGTATTTTAATTATTTCCCAATTTGATTTCGTGTTCCCAGATTCAAAATTTTTCCTGGTGTTTCCGCCCCCTGCGGGGGCGGAAACACATAAAAGAATTGGGACCAACAAAAAAAGTCCGCCCTCCCGGGGCGGGACCGACCAAACGAATTCGCGAGAGGTGCGCTATGCCTGAGATCCAAGTATTGAGTCCCCACGTGGCCGACCTGATCGCCGCCGGCGAGGTGGTGGAGCGGCCGGCCAGCGTGGCCAAGGAGCTGGTGGAGAACGCCATCGACGCCGGCGCCGGCCAGGTGACGGTGGAGATCGCCCACGGGGGGCTGACCTTCCTGCGGGTGACCGACGACGGCTGCGGCATCCCGGCGGGCCAGCTGGCCACCGCCTTCCTCCGCCACGCCACCAGCAAGCTGCGCACCGAGTACGACCTGGAGGCCATCGGCACCCTGGGCTTCCGGGGGGAGGCCCTGGCGGCCATCGCCGCCGTCTCCCGTGTGGAGGTGCTCACCCGCACCGCCGACTCCCCCCTGGGAGCCTCTCTCTCCCTGGAGGGGGGCGTGCCCGGGGAGGTGGAGGAGGCGGGCTGCCCCCTGGGCACCACCATGGTGGTGCGGGACCTGTTCTACAACACCCCCGCCCGGCTGAAATTCATGAAGAAGGACGCCGCCGAGGGGGCCGCCGTCTTTGCCGCCGTCCAGCGGGAGGCCCTGTCCCACCCGGAGGTGAGCGTGAAGTTCATCCGGGACGGAAAGCAGGAGCTGCTCACCCCCGGGGACGGACAGCTGCAGTCCGCCGTGTACGCCGTGCTGGGCCGGGAGCTGGCCCTGGGCTTCCGCCCGGTGAAGGGCAGCGGGGAGGACATGGCCGTGTCCGGCTTCGTCTCCCTGCCCGCCTGCTGCCGGGGCAGCCGCAGCTGGCAGTTCTTCTTCGTCAACGGCCGGCAGGTGAAATCCAAGCTGATGACCGCCGCCCTGGAGCAGGCCTATCAGAACCAGAAGATGGTGGGCAAGTTCCCCGGCTGCGTCCTCTATCTGACCACCAAGCTCAGCGCGGTGGACGTGAACGTCCACCCGGCCAAGACCGAGGTGAAATTCGGCAGCGAGCGGGCGGTGTTCTCGGCGGTGTACCACGCCGTCCTGTCCGCCCTGGAGGGGGACCGCTCCCACCCCCGGGCGGAGTGGAAGCAGGAGGCCATCCCCGCCCCTCCGGCCCAGGCCGAGCCCCAGCAGACCCGCATCCCCCTGGAGCGGCCCGCCCGGCCGCCCCTGCGCACCGGTCACGGCCCGGTGGTGGCCCGGGTCCACGACACCGCCTTTCCCACCCGGCCCGCCCCTCCGGCCCCCGCGCCGGAGGTCCGGCAGGCCCCGGAGCCGGTCCAGCCCCCCCGGCCCGAGCCGGTCCGGGAAGCTCCCGCCCCGGCGGAGGAGCCCCCGCCGGCGGACTGGCGGGTGGCCGGCGAGGTGCTAAACACCTATATCATCGTGGAGCAGGGGGACACGGTCCTCTTCATCGACAAGCACGCCGCCCACGAGCGGATGAACTTCGACCGGATGAAGGCCGCCGGCTATGACCCCATGGCCCAGACCCTGCTCACCCCCGCCCTGTGCCGCCTGTCCGCCCCGGAGCACCAGGTCCTGCTGGACCACCAGGGGCTGCTGGAGGAGTTCGGCTTCGAGGTGGACGAGCTGGGGGCCGACCTGGCGGTGCGCCAGGCCCCCTTCGACGTGGCGGTGGAGGACATCCCCGCCACCCTGGAGGAGATCGCCCAGAAGCTGCTCACCACCGGCTCGGCCGACCCCGCCGCCGCCCGGGACGAGCTGCTCCACACCATGGCCTGCAAGGCGGCCATCAAGGGGGGCTGGCACACCAGCCCTCAGGAGCTGGAGCGGGTGGCCCAGGCGGTCATGTCCGGGCAGGTCAAATACTGCCCCCACGGCCGGCCGGTGGCCATCCAGCTGACGAAAAAGGAGCTGGAGAAGCAGTTCAAGCGGGCGTGAGCCGCTCCTGCGTCAGCCGGGCCCCCAGGCGGAAGCCCGCCCGGAAATACTGGTACTCGATGCGCTGGGCCCGGTCGGCCTCCAGCCCGAACCACCGGTCCATCTCCTCCACCCCCAGGACCCGCTGCATCTTCTGGTAAATGTTCTGGAGCTCCTCCCCCTCCTCCGGGGAGAGTCCGCTGGTCCGCGGGGTGGGGTCGTAGTCGCCCAGGAAGAGCTGGTATAAAATATCATCCATTACAACATCTCCCATAAATTCATTTTAATTGAACCATTGACAAGCCCCATTATATTCAATTAAAATGAATCTGTCAAGAGGTATTTTATGTTTTCCAAAGAACTGTTTGGTCAACGCCTTAGCCAGCTGCGTAAAGAACACCATGAAACCCAGCCTGCACTGGCGGAGCTGCTGGGCGTGGGCAAATCCCAAATCAGCGAAATCGAAAATGGCCACCATACCACCTCTGCCGAGCGCATCGCTCTGCTGTGTGAGCACTACCACGTCTCGGCCGACTATCTACTGGGACTGACTGACGACCCAGATCCCAGGTGGTAGGGACGGCGCGCTCCGCAGGTCGCGTGTCTCCGCAGGGGCACCTCTCGGGCGCCCCTACAAAAGGCTTCCCCCTTCCAGGGGGAAGCTGTCAGCCGACAGGCTGACTGATGAGGGTACTCACGGGGATGACGGACAGTTTTTTCCTCCGCCCCTTCATCCGTCATTTGCTCCGCAAATGCCACCTTCCCCCCTGTGGGGGGAAGGCAGAGGGCCGCCGAAGGCGGCGGCCCCTACAGGTGACCGCCGGGGGCCGGGCGGACACATAGGTCCGCCCCTACGGCGGCGGGGCAGTCCCCGCCCTACGGCGCGCCGGGGAACCCATAAATTCCTAATTCCTCATTCCTAATTCCTCATTCCTAATTCCTCATTCCTAATTCCTCATTCCTAATTCCTCATTCAAACTCCTATCTCATATCTCCTATCTAAACTCTCCACTCTTCACTCTCAACTCTCCACTCTCAACTCTCCACTCTCAACTCTCCACTCTCAACTCTCCACTCTCAACTCTCCACTCTCAACTCTCCACTCTC
>CALWYA010000022.1 GCA_944385645.1 uncultured Oscillospiraceae bacterium | reverse complement strand
TGGAGGGCCAGGAGGCGGCCTACATCCACCAGAAGGTCCTCAGCCTGGTGCCCAAGTACTTCATCGAGGTCAACGGCCAGGAGGAGGTGGAGCTGAAGGGCCACATCACCCTGTTCAAGCCCCACTACACCCTGGAGGCCGAGGACGGAAAGTGGGAGATCCGCGGCGACTTCATGGCCCACGAGTACGAGATGAAGCAGGGCCGCGACGTGGTGGCCACCGTCACCAAGAAGTGGTTCAGCTGGGGCGACACCTATCTGCTGGACGTGGCCGACGACGCCGACGTGCTCCCCGCCCTGGGGGTCATGCTGGCCATCGACTGCATCGAGTCCGACACCAGCCGCGGCGTGTCCCAGTCCGTCGCGGAGGGCACCGCCAACTGAAGCGGCGGTTGCTGCATCTATCACAGCGCCCCCGTGCCGTCGGCACGGGGGCGCGTTCGTCTGTCCGCTCAGGGGGTCCCGGACCCGGCCAGGGGCCGCAGGTCCAGGTTCAGGTCCACGTCCCCCTGGATGCCGGCCACCTGCCCGGTGTGGGTGTACTGCCACAGGTGGAAGGCGTAGTAGAAGTCGGGGCGGCTGCCGTACTCGGCCAGCCACAGGGTCTGGCCGTCCAGCTCCCCCAGGTCGTAGTGGAGATAGCCCAGGTCCTGGTTGAAGTAGACGGCGGGGGTATAGCCCGCCTCCTCGATCTCGGCGCAGAAGGCCAGGGCGCACTGGGTGAGCGTCTCGCCGGACAGGCCGCTGGTGCGGGCGGCGTGGTCGCCGGTGATGGGCTCCCAGTCGAAGGCCACCGGGTAGGTCACCTCATAGTCCCGGATGGCGTTGAGGACGAAGGCGGCCTCGGCCTGGGCCTCCTGGGGGGTGACGGCCTGAGAGAAGAAGTAGATCCCCACCTCCAGGCCGGCGTCCAGCGCCCCCTGGATGTTCTCCTCGAACTTCTCATCCATCATCAGGCCGCCCTCGGTGTACCCCCGGTAGCCCAGGCGGATCATGGCGAAGTCGACGCCGTCGGCGGCCACCGCCTGCCAGTCGATGTCCTGCTGATAGACGGACACATCCACACCGGTGCGGGCGGAGACCCCGTCCATGGCATAGCTCAGCCGTCCCCGGTCGTCCAGGGCAAAGGCGTCCCGGTCGTAGGGGTTGACGGGCACCCCCTCCTGGGCCACCAGGGTCCGGTCCCCGTACTGGAAGGTGATGGGCAGCTGTTCCTCCAGCCGCTCCTCCTGCCGGTCCAGGCGCAGGGTGAGGAATAGGGCGGCGGCGGACATCCCCACCGCCGCCAGGGACAGCAGGAGGGCCAACACGCTGACCCAGCCGCCCCGCCGGGGCGTCCGGCCCTCCGGCCGCCGGGGGGCCGGCTCCGGGGTGAGCTCCGGCCGAGGGATCTGGTTGGGAGAAGATTCGTACATGGCTCCGCCTCCTTGGCTCGACAAAATTCCCCTTCATTATACCAGAGCGCGGGGCGGAGCGCAACGAAAACCCCGGCGGACGCCGCGCGTCCGCCGGGGTTTATCTTATCCGATGACCTGCCGGGCCGCGTCCACGCTCTGCTTGGCGTCCTTGGCGTAGAAGTCGGCCCCGATCTTTTGGGCGTACTCGGCGGTGAGCACCGCGCCCCCCACCACCACCCGGCAGGGCAGGCCGGCGGCCCGGAGGCGGGCGATGGTCTCCTCCATGCTGGGCAGAGTGGTGGTCATCAGGGCGGACAGGCCCACCAGAGGGGCGCCATACTCCCGGGCGGCCGCGACCACCGCCTCCGGGTCCACGTCCTTGCCCAGGTCGATGACAGTGTAGCCGTAGTTCTCCAGCAGCACCTTGACGATGTTCTTGCCGATGTCGTGGATGTCCCCCTTCACGGTGGCCAGCACGATGGGCCCCTTCTCCCCCTGCTCCCCCTCGGGGCGGGCGGGCATCTGGGCCCGGATGACCTCGAAGGCGGCCTGGGCCGCCCCGGCGGACTGGATCAGCTGGGGCAGGAACACCCGCCCCGCCTCGAAGTCGGCCCCCACCTGGTCCAGGGCGGGGATGAGCACCTGGTCCACGATCTCCATGGGGTCCTTCTGCTCCAGCAGCGCCCGGGTGGCGGCCGCCGCCTCCCCCCGGAGGCCGGCCGCCACGACGGCCCCCAGGTCCTTCTGCCCGGCCTGGGCGGCGGGCTGCGTCTCCCGGGGCCCCTCGATGGAGGTGGTCACGGCGGCCCCGCCGTAGGCGGCGATGAAGTCCCGGGCCTCCCGGTCGATGTTCATCAGCAGGTGATAGCTGCGCACGGCGGCCATCATGGTGTCCACGTTGGGGTTGAGGATGGGCAGGTCCAGGCCCTTGGTCATGGCCATGGTGAGGAAGTTCTGGTTGATGAGGGGCCGGGCGGGCAGGCCGAAGGAGATGTTGGACACCCCAAGCACCGTCTTGAGCCCCAGCTCCCGGTGGACCCGCTCCAGGGCCTCCAGGGTCTGAGCGGCCCCCTCCTGCTCGGCGGAGACGGTGAGGGTGAGGCAGTCGATGTACACGTCCTCCCGGCGGATGCCATAGGACAGGGCGGCGTCCAGAATCCTCCGGGCGATGTCCAGCCGGGCCTGGGTGCTGTGGGGGATGCCGTTTTTGTCCAGGGTGAGGCCCACCACCGCCGCCCCGTATTTCTTCACCAGGGGGAGGATAGCCGACCAGCTCTCCTCGTCCCCGTTCACCGAGTTGACAATGGCCTTGCCGCAGTAGACCCGCAGGGCCCGCTCCAGCACCTCGGGCCGGGTGGAGTCCAGCTGCAGGGGGGCGTCGGCCACCCCCTGGAGGGCCTTCACCACCCGCTCCATCATGGCCCCCTCGTCGATCTCGGGCAGGCCCACGTTCACGTCCAGGATGTCGGCCCCCGCCTGGAGCTGCTCCAGGGCCTGGCCCAGCATGAAGTCCACGTCCCCCAGGCGCAGGGCCTCCTTCATCCGCTTCTTGCCGGTGGGGTTGATCCGCTCGCCGATGACCCGCACCCGGTCGATGGGCACCACCCCCGTGGGGCAGCACACGGCGGCGGGGACGGACCGGGGGATGGCCCGGATGGTCCGGCCCTCCAGGGCCCGGGCCAGCTTGGCGATGTAGTCCGGGGTGGTGCCGCAGCAGCCCCCGTAGCACTTGACCCCCAGCTGGGTGAGGGCGGCCATGGCGTCGGCGAACTCCTCCGCCGTGATGTCGTACCCCGCCCCGCCCGGGTCGGGCAGGCCGGCGTTGGGCTTCACCGAGATGGGCAGGGTGGTCCACTTCGTCAGCTCCTCCACCAGGGGGGGCATCTCCCGGGGGCCCAGGGAGCAGTTGACGCCGATGGCGTCCGCCCCCATCCCCTCCAGGGTTAGGGCGGCGGCGGCGGGGGAGTGCCCCAGGAAGGTCCGGCCCCGCTCCTCATAGGTCAGGGAGACCATCACGGGCAGGTCGCTGTTCTCCTTCACCGCCAGCAGGGCGGCCCGGCACTCCTGCAGGTCGGTCATGGTCTCCACCATTACCAGGTCGGCCCCGGCGTCCCGGGCGGCGCGCACCTCCTGGGCGAAGATGTCCACCGCCGTCTCGAAATCCAGCGAGCCGGTGGGCTCCAGCAGCTGCCCGATGGGGCCCAGGTCCAGGGCCACCAGGGCGCGGTCCCCGGCGGCCTGTCTGGCCAGGGCGATGGAGGGGGGAATGACCTCCTCCACCGTCCTCCCCGTGCGGCGCAGCTTCTCCCGGTTGGCCCCGAAGGTGTTGGCGCACAGGATCTGGCTGCCCGCCGCCACATAGGCCCGGTGGATGTCCAGCAGCCAGTCCGGGTGCTCCAGGGCGGCCAGCTCGGGGTACTCCCCCAGCTTCAGGCCCCTGGCCTGGAGCATGGTGCCCATCCCGCCGTCCAGCAGGACGGGGCCCGGGGCGTTCAGCAGTTCACGAAAGTCCACAGTGTCCACCAGCCTTTCGATAGATACAGCTCTCCCGGGCGGGACAGCCCAGGCAGCTGCGGTGTTTGGCTCGGATCTCCCCCCGGGCGACGCCCAGGATGGCGGTCACCGACTTGCGGGGGGTGAGCAGGTGGCTGTCGTTGGCGCACAGGCCCACCCGCCGGGGGGCGTCCAGCAGCTCCAGCAGGCCGTCCTGCACCGCCAGGGGCAGGTCGCCGTAGCCGGGGCTGAACCGGAAGGGGAAGGAGCAGCCGGGGAACTGCCCCTGGAGCTCCCTCTCGATCTGGTCGCACAGCGCCTCCACCCCGGCGGAGGCGCAGCAGTCCAGGGCCAGGGCCCGGCCCATGTCCAGCCGCTCCCACCGGCGCACCAGGCCGTCCACCTCGGCCCCCAGGGTGGCGCAGAACACCGCCGCCCGGTCGCAGCCGGCCAGGTGCTCCCGCAGATCATGGCCCGGCAGGAGCAGTCCCCCCTCCAGCCGCACCCCGTCCGCCCCGAAGGTCAGGCCCAGCGCCCGCCAGGCCCACCGGGGCCGGGCGGCGGCGAGCACCTCCCGGGCGCACCCGGACACCAGCGCCCGCAGGGGCGCGTCCGCCTTCTCCGGCGGGCAGCCCATGTACCGCAGGGCCTCGTCCTCGTTCAGTTGGGTCAGGGTGATGGGCATGGGGAACGCCTCTTTTGGAGATAGGAGTTATGAGATAGGAGTTATGAGATAGGAGTTATGAGATAGGAGATAGGAGTTTGAATTAGGAGTTAGGAATGAGGAATTAGGAATTATTTTTTTGGGCCCCCGCCGAGGTGTGTAGGGGCGCACCTATGTGTGCGCCCTACCCGCCCCGGCGATCACCTGTAGGGGCCGCCGCCTTCGGCGGCCCTTTGCCTTCCCCCCACAGGGGGGAAGGTGGCACGGCCGAAGGCCGTGACGGATGAGGGGGCGGCCTGCCCCGTTTCCGGCCGACGGAATCCCCCAGTCACCGCCTGCGGCGGTGCCAGCCCCCTTTCACAAGGGGGCCAGGGCGGACACGCAGGTCCGCCCCTACAGGCAGGAACGGGCCGGACTTTTTGTAAGGGCAGCCTTTGGGGCCGCCCGCGGGCGCACAATGTGCGCCCCTACGGAGGATACGGACCATGTAGGGCGCGGCGCCGGGCTTCCCCCAGGGGAAGCCTTTTCGCAGGGCCCACCCCTTACAGCAGCAACACCCCCGCCTCCTGGCAGGCCTTGATGTTCTCCTCGTCCCACAGGGAGGATTGCACCTCGCCGATGTGGGCCTTGCCCAGCAGGAGCATGGACACCCGGGACTGGCCGATGCCGCCCCCCATGGTCAGGGGCAGCTCCCCGTTCAGCAGCATCTTGTGGAAGGGCAGCTCCCGCCGCTCCTCGCAGCCGGCCAGCTTCAGCTGCCGCTCCAGGCTCTCCTCGTCCACCCGGATGCCCATAGAGGACACCTCCAGGGACCGCTGGCCCACGCTGTCCCACATCAGGATGTCCCCGTTCAGGGACCAGTCGTCATAGTCGGGGGCCCGGCCGTCGTGGGGCTTGCCCGATTTCAGCTTGCCGCCGATGCCCATGAGGAAGGTGACGGGGTGCTCCCGGACGAAGGCGTCCTCCCGCTCCTTGGGGGTCTTGTCGGGGTACAGGTCCTCCAGGTCCTGGGTGGTGACGAAGGTCACCTGGGTGGGCATCTGGGGCAGGACGCACAGCTGGGGGAAGACGGTGCGCAGGAAGTTCTGGGTGTCGGCCAGGGCGCTGACGATGGCGCGCACCGTCTGCTGGAGATAGGCCACGTTCCGGTCCTCCCGGTCGATGATCTTCTCCCAGTCCCACTGGTCCACATAGGCCGAGTGCAGGCCGTCCAGCTCCTCGTCCCGGCGGATGGCGTTCATGTCGGTGTACAGCCCCTCGCCCACCTGGAACTGGTACCGCTTCAGGGCCAGGCGCTTCCACTTGGCCAGGGAGTGGACGATGACCGCGTCTCCCTCCACCCCGTTGATTCCGAACCGGACGGGGCGCTCCACTCCGTTCAGGTCGTCGTTCAGGCCGGAGGCGGCGGCCACGAACAGGGGGGCGGATACCCGGTGGAGCCGCAGGGCCCCGGACAGCCGGTCGGCAAAGAGCCGCTTGAGCAGGTCGATGGCCTTCTGGGTCTCATAGATGGACAGCAGGGAGGTATACCCCTGGGGGATGGTGATCTGACGCATGGAACCACTCCTTATGACTGACCGCAGGTCCGTCCGGGCGCAGCCCGCCGGACCCCGGCAAACTTTTTCCCGCGCGCCCTCGCGGCGCGCGCAAAATATTCAGGTCCCAGTATATCGGATGCGGCGGGAAAATGCAACGGGGGAGGGGAAATTTCCCGGTGGACTTGTCTTTTTTTCTGAAAGATGGTATCATGCGGGTACGCGCCCCGGCGGGCGCGGCGTATCCAGACACAGAAAAGAGGAGATTTTTTTGCGCAGGTCCTGTGATTCGGCGGCTGTGGGTTAAACCGGGAGGTTTGCGCCCAAACTGCCGTCAAGCCTCCCAAAAGCCATCAAACTTTTAGGAGGAATTTCCCCATGAACCGGGAGAACAAGAGAAAGACATTTAAAAAAGGTTACTACAAGACCCACCCCTGCCATGACAGCTTCGTCTGCAAGGTCTGCGGCCGGCCGGTGGTGCCGGAGGCGGCGGGCAGCGCCCACCGCAACCACTGTCCCAACTGCCTGTCCAGCCTCCACGTGGACGAGGAGCCGGGGGACCGAGCCGCCGACTGCGGGGGCATCATGGACCCCATCGGCGTCTGGGTGCGCAAGGGCGGCGAGTGGGCCATCATCCACCGGTGCCGCCGGTGCGGCAAGCTGGGCTCCAACCGGACAGCCGCCGACGACAACCCCATGAAGCTGATGTCCATTGCCCTGCGGCCCCTGGCCCTGCCGCCTTTCCCGCTGGAGCATGTGGAGAAGCTGACCGCCCTGATGGGCGGCTCCGGCAGCCTTTCCGAATGATGAGAACCGCCCGGCCGTGCACAGCACGGCCGGGCGGATTTGATTTGACCGGAAGAAGGAAATTCCTTGCAAAACCAGCGGCTTCCGGGTATAATGGAGGACAAGAATGCGCCCGTTCGGGCCCGACAGAAGGAGGAATTGCCATGAAGCTGGCCGAGGCCCTGCAGGAGCGGGCCGATTTGAACCGCCGTATCGAGCAGCTGAGAGACCGCCTGGAGAATAACGCCCTGGTGCAGGAGGGGGAGACCCCCGCCGAGGACCCGGCGGAGCTTCTGGCGGAGCTGGACCGCTGTGTCGATTCGCTGGAAGAACTGATCGGGCGCATCAATCTGACCAACAGCAGGACTCGGGTGGGGGAGTATACGCTGACGGAGCTGATTGCCCGCCGAGACTGCCTGACCCTGAAGGTCAGCGCCTATCGGGATTTTCTCCAGGAGGCCAGCCGGACCGCTCAGCGCGCCACCCGGTCGGAGATCAGGATTCACAGCACTGTCCCTGTGGCGCAGCTGCAGAAGACGGTGGACCGGATGGCCCGGGAGCTGCGTCTGCTGGACAATCAGATCCAGCAGACCAATTGGACCACCGAACTGTAAATCGCCAGACTGGTAGTTTCCGGAGCGAATGCAATCTCCGCGGCGGAGAAAAAAGCCGATCAGTGGCAGCGCCTTCGGGCGGGCGCCGGGTTCAAATCCCGCGGTATCGTAATGCCCCGACCGGGTACGACTGCACTGTTTTTTAAGTTACATCGCACGACCGCGCATTGGCCGGAGACGAGGGTGGGACAGGGGAAACTGAAACGACACAAGGAGGCGCTCATGGAACTGATCTCCTGGAATGTGAACGGCCTGAGGGCCTGTCTGAAGAAGGGGTTCCTGGATTTTTACCAGGCACGCCGGCCTGATTTCCTGTGTCTGCAGGAGACCAAGATGGAGCGGGGCCAGGCCGATCTGGACCTGGGGGACGGGGTGCTGGAGTTCTGGAACTCCGCCGAGAAGAAGGGCTATTCCGGCACCGCCGTCTTTACGCCCCACCAGCCGCTGGCGGTGGCCTACGGCATGGACCGGGAACCCCACGACCACGAGGGGCGGCTTATTACCCTGGAGTATGAGCCCTTCTATCTGGTGTGCTGCTACACCCCCAACGCCCAGGACGGGCTGAAGCGGCTGGACTACCGGATGGAGTGGGAGGACGACCTGCGGGACTACCTCATGAGCCTGGACAGGACCAAGCCGGTGATCTACTGCGGGGACCTGAACGTGGCCCACGAGGAGATCGACCTGAAGAACCCCAAGACCAACCGGGGCAACGCCGGCTTCTCCGACCAGGAGCGGGAGAAGATGACCGCCCTGCTGTCCTCCGGCTTCACCGACACCTTCCGGTATCTCTACCCCGACGTCACCGGGGCCTACTCCTGGTGGTCCTACCGGTTCCACGCCCGGGAGAACAACGCCGGGTGGCGCATCGACTACTTCATCGTCTCCGACCGCCTCCGGGACAAGATCCGCCGGGCGGAGATCCTCAGCGACGTACAGGGCAGCGACCACTGTCCGGTGCTGCTGGACCTGGATATTTAAAAATAAGGATATTGTTGTCCCGCCCCTGCGGGGCGGGACAACAAAAGACAATCAATAAAAAGGAGGCTTTCCCATGCGACTGGCACAGCTGTTCGGACAGGGCAGGACGGTATTCTCCTGCGAGGTGTTCCCCCCCAAGCGGGACATGCCGGTAGACAGCATCTACACCACCCTGGACGGCTTGAAGGACATCCGCCCCGACTTCATCAGCGTCACCTTCGGGGCGGGAGGCTCCCAGGTGAATCAGACCACCCACGAGATCGCCTCCATCATCCAGAACCGCTACCACATCCCCGCCATGGCCCACCTGACCTGCGTGGCCGCCGGAAGGGCGGAGGTGGACCACCTGCTGGCCCAGCTGAAGGGGGACGGGGTGGAGAACGTGCTGGCCCTCCGGGGGGATGTGAACCCGGACATCCCCCCCAAGACCGACTTCGCCCACGCCAGCGACCTGGTGGCCTATATCCACGCCCGGGGGGACTTCGGCGTGTCCGCCGCCTGCTACCCCGAGGGGCACCTGGAGAGCCCCGACCTGGTCAGCGACATCCGGCACCTGAAGGAGAAGGTGGACGCCGGGGCCCAGCACCTGGTCAGCCAGCTCTTCTTTGACAACGAGGACTTCTTCCGCTTCCTGGAGCGGGCCCGCATCGCCGGCATCAACGTCCCCATCGAGGCGGGCATCATGCCCGTCCTGTCCCAGAACTCCATCCGCCGGATGGTGTCCATGTGCGGGGCCAGCATGCCCCGGAAGCTCACCCGCATCCTGGCCAAGTACGGCGACCACCCGGAGGCCCTGCGGGAGGCGGGCATCGCCTACGCCATCGACCAGATCTCCGACCTGATCGCCGGCGGGGTGGACGGCATCCACCTGTATACCATGAACAACCCCGACGTGGCCAAGCAGATCGCCGGCAGCATTTCCGCCATCCGGCGGGTATGAGTCCTGGCTTGATTTTTCGTTCCCCCGCCCTCCGGGCGGGGGAACTTACCTTCCGGCGAGGCCGGGCAGATCGCCGGCAGCATCTCGGCCATCCGGCGGGTGTAACGCGGTGCTTTTGCTCGAAAGACTTTGTTTTCCCGCCAATGCTTGCTTAGTCATTGAACTGCAATACATATTTTTTAGAACAGGCATGATTTTTGTCATACCTGTTCTTTTTTGTTAGTTTGTCTGCCGTTATGTAGACAACGAGGTTATTTTTTATACATCCAATGATAGCCACCGGCTCTTTTCTGAACGCCGTTGGCAGCATCTCGAATGCTCTTAGAACTTACGCCTGCTTCTTGTGCGGCGGCGGATATTGTAGCAAACTCTTTTATGATGTTGCCGTTATCGTCCATTTGCAGAACCGCTCTGCTCCGAGGCTGTTTCGGAGTAGATAAAACCGCCTCTTTTTGTGCTATTTTTTCAACTTTTTCTTTTGCTTTTTCTGTTAACTTTCTTTCACTTTCCTGTTGAACGAAAAGTAGCCTTATTGCTTTATCTCTTCGAGCGTTCCATGTACTGGAATGCTCCGGTATCCTTGAGATTCCTTCATCCAATATTACTATTTCATTACTATAATCTTTCAGTTGACGATATGTTAACGCATAAGAATTATATAGTGCTGGGGCTACGTACCCATTCAATCGCGCTTTATCGAACAATTCTACAGCTAATGTAAAATCTCCGCTTTTTCTGGCTTTTTCGCCTTTTTCCCAATATGGAAAGCCTGCCTCAAATCCTTTTTCCCAATTTTCGCTATTTTGGACTTTACTCAATGGGACCCGACTATGGACAGCATTAATCACAACATCGGCACGAGAAATTCGAGGCTCATTCGCAACGGAAATGTCTACTGGAGCATACTCGCGTTTTTTTGCACCATCCAATAAGGAGGATACATCTTTACTTGTCAAAAAGCACATCAATCGAACACTATCTTCTAGTTCTTGTCTCCTATAATTGCTACACGACACATATTCCTCCATGGATTTATGACAGTTTAAAAATGTCAAATAAATGTATTCTGATAATCCCTCCAAATCAAAAGGAGACGTAAAGTATACTCGTATATTGTCTGTACCTCCTTCACTTTGTGTGCACAACTCAGTATGATAATTTTTTGCTACAGGGTAACTATTTTTAATTAAAATATAACTGCCTTTCTTTGAAACTTTGAATTTTAAGAAATTATATAGGCAATACACATCTACATAACCACTACGGTTTTTCCTGAATCGAAGAAATTCAGTGTCTCCGCCTTTTTGAGAAATGATTGTCTGAATATAGGCACACACCTCTAATTCTTGTAAACTCGGCTTGGATTTTTCAACTTGTCTCTTTTCCTCTTCAAAGCATTTGCTGGCAACCAATAACAAATTGAATAAAATGTATCCACAATTTTCTGCATCCGATTCTGCTCGATGCGAAGATAGATTTACTAATCCAAAGTGCTTTTCAACTGTATTCTGTTTATAATTTTCTAATCCGTGCAAATATTTTCTTGCAAGGTTAAGTGTATCAATATATACAATATTAGCATCAAATCCAAGGCGAGATAATGTGTTGCAAAGAAAGTCAAAGTCAAATTTTGCATTATGAGCGCACATTACGGTTTTACCACTTAGCGCGTCACCCAAAAAGTCGATTAATTGAGGGTACAATTCTGTTTCGGATGGAGCGTCGATAAGCATAGCGTTTGTAATATGATTGACGGCAGATGCAGACTGGGAAATTAAAACTCCAGGATTCACAAGTGATGAAAAAACTTTGTGAACCACCCCATTCCGAAAAATGACTGCACTAATTTCGATGATTCGGTCAAGTGTAGGACTTAATCCAGTTGTTTCAACATCAAAGGCAACGAAACAGTTGCGTATACTATTCTCATTTGTGGAATCAAGATCGATTCGTTTTGATATAGCAACGCCGCTTTTTATAGGAAGCTTTACCTCAGTTTCTTCTTCGACTTGCGGTTTAGCATTTATTTTCTTCTTGAAAAAATTAAATATATTCAAAATTATCTCACCTCTCCAATTTTGAACGAGAATTCTTGCATGTCCATACTTTATTATATTTGAATTTTACTATTTTTCAAGATGATGCAGAACGATCATATCCCTTTTGGGGGCAATCACAAAAAATCCAGGACAATTTTTCCTCGATGAGCCGGAATCGAAATTTCATCAAGTTTTAAGAAATTCTTTGTCGTTTTTTCAGGCCCGCTGTGCTACAATAGGTCCAGCAAACAGGAAAGGGGGTGCGGCGCGCCTTGAACAAGCGACGGGTCCTTCTGCTTCTGGCCGTCGTCCTGCTGTGCGTGGGGGGCGGCCTGTTTTTATATCACACCGGTTTTTTTGAGAGCGCCTCCTCGGTGGAGGGGCTGCGGGCCTATATCGCCCGGTTCGCCCCCTACTCCCACCTGTGGCTGTTCGTGGTCCAGTTCCTGTCGGTGGTGCTGGCCCCCATCCCCAGCAACATCACCTCGGTGGCCGGCGGGCTGCTCTTTGGGACCTGGCCCGCCTTCTTCCTCACCTACGCCGCCGTGGCGGCGGGCTCCCTGCTGGTGTTCGCCCTGGCCCGGGGGCTGGGCCGGGACTTCGCCGACCGGCTGGTGAGCCGGAAGCTGTCGGAGAAGTACCAGGCGGTGCTGGAGACCAAGGCCCCCATCTTCCTCACCCTGGCCTTCCTGTTCCCCTTCTTCCCCGACGACATCCTGTGCATCCTGGCGGGGCTGACCCGCATCTCGTGGAAGCATTTCCTGGTCATCGTCCTGCTGACCCGGCCCTGGGGGCTGCTGTTCGCCTGCGCCCTGGGGGGCTCCACCATCTCCCTGCCCCTGTGGGCCATGGTGCCCATCGGGCTGGCGGGACTGGCTCTCTTCCTGCTGGGCATGAAGTACGGCGACCGGATCGAGGCCGCCGTCCTGGCCCGGCTCCAGGCCCGCCGCCGGCGAGACCGCTGATCAGACGACATCCGGGGTCCCCCCTTGGGAGGACCCCGGAAAAATTTTTCAAAATTTTCGTCCATTCCCTCTTTACAAACCGGCGCGGACATGCTATACTGTGACAGTAATAAGAATTACTACTGTTAATGAGAGGGGGCCACTGATGGAGCGCGCCATCCGATACAGCCAGAAGCGGGCCGACATTCTGGCCGCCATTCAGGGGACCGACTGTCACCCCTCCGCCGAGTGGGTCTATCAGCAGCTGAAGCCCAGCCACCCCGGGCTGAGCCTGGGGACGGTATACCGCAACCTGATCTTCTTCCGCCAGCAGGGCCTGATCCAGAGCGTGGGCGTGGTGGGGGGACAGGAGCGGTTCGACGGCACGCTGACCCCACACAGCCACTTCGTTTGCGACAGCTGCGGTTCTGTCCTGGACCTGCCCGGCATCCATCCGGACGGGGACCTGGACCAGACCGTCAGCCGGCAATACGGCCTGTCCGTGCAGCGGCATGAGCTCACCTTCCATGGGCTGTGCCAGAGCTGCGCCCAGAGCCAATCCAACCAATCCGATCAAAATAACAAGGAGGAGACATCAGCATGAAGAAGTTTGTTTGTTCCGTCTGCGGCTACGTCCACGAGGGGGACACGCCCCCGGAGTTCTGCCCCGTCTGCAAGGCCCCCGCTTCCAAGTTCAAGGAGC
>CALWYA010000021.1 GCA_944385645.1 uncultured Oscillospiraceae bacterium | reverse complement strand
AGCTCGGCGGCCTTCTCCAGGTCGTACTCCCGCTGGGCCTTCTCCAGGGCGGCGTTGGCCGCCTCCAGGTCCTCCCGCAGCTTCTGGACCTTGCCGATGGCCCCCTTCTCGTTGTCCCACTGGGCCTTCTTGGCCTTGAACTCCTCCCGCATGTCGGAGAGCTCCTTCTGGATCTCGGCCAGATGCTCCTGGGACAGCTTGTCGGTCTCCTTCTTCAAGGCGGCCTCCTCGATCTCGTGCTGGATGATCTTCCGCTGGATGACGTCCAGCTCGGTGGGCATGGAGTCCATCTCGGTGCGGATCATGGCGCAGGCCTCGTCCACCAGGTCGATGGCCTTGTCGGGGAGGAATCGGTCAGTGATATAGCGATTGGACAGGGTGGCGGCGGCGATGATGGCCCCGTCGGTGATCTTCACCCCGTGGTACACCTCATACCGCTCCTTGAGGCCCCGGAGGATGGCGATGGCGTCCTCCACCGAGGGCTCGTTCACCATGACCGGCTGGAACCGCCGCTCCAGGGCGGCGTCCTTCTCGATGTACTGCCGGTACTCGTTGAGGGTGGTGGCCCCGATGCAGTGCAGCTCACCCCGGGCCAGCATGGGTTTCAGCAGGTTGCCCGCGTCCATGGCCCCCTCGGTCTTGCCCGCCCCCACGATGGTGTGCAGCTCGTCGATGAAGAGGATGATCTTCCCCTCGGACTTGCGCACCTCGTTGAGGACGGCCTTCAGCCGCTCCTCGAACTCCCCCCGGTACTTGGCCCCCGCGATGAGGGAGCCCATGTCCAGGGCAAAGATGGTCTTGTCCTTCAGACTGCCGGGCACGTCCCCCTTCACAATCCGCTGGGCCAGGCCCTCGGCGATGGCAGTCTTGCCCACGCCGGGCTCGCCGATGAGGACGGGGTTGTTCTTGGTCTTGCGGGAGAGGATGCGGATGACGTTGCGGATCTCGTCATCCCGGCCGATGACCGGGTCCAGTTTGTTCTGCCGGGCCCGCTCCACCAGGTCGCTGCCGTACTTCTTCAGGGCGTCATAGGTCTCCTCCGGGTTGTCGGAGGTGACCCGCTGGTTGCCCCGGACCGCGGCCAGGGCCTGCATGACCTTCTCCCGGGTGACGTTGTAGGTGCGGAACAGCTCCTTCAGGCCGGCGTCCGGGTGGTCCAGCAGGCCCAGGAGCAGGTGCTCCACCGAGATGTACTCGTCCTTCATGGAGCTCGCGGCCGCCTCGGCGGCGTTCAGGGCCTTGTCTACGTCCTGGGAGACGTAGACCTTGTCCGCCTCCCGGCCGCCGCCGGACACCTTGGGCAGCTTCTCCACCTGGGCCTGGACGGCCGCCTGGAAGCTGGGCACTGTCATGCCCATGGCGGTGAGCAGCTGGGGGATGAAGCCCTCTCCGTCGCTCACCAGGGCCAGGAGCAGGTGGGCCTGCTCGATCTGGGGGTTGCCGTGTTCGGTGGCGATGGCCTGAGCCGCCTGGATGGCGGCCAGGGATTTCTGGGTCAGTTGATTCATATTCATAATGGGATGCACTCCTTTCCGGGAATGGTCTTCGGTATGCTCCCAGTATAGCCGCTCCCCGGGGGAAATTCATGAACAATCCGTTAATTTTTAGCACTCTATATCTTCGAGTGCTAATTTTCAGCCGAGAGAACGCCCCGGGCAGCCTGCCCGGGGCGCGGTTCGTTCTCTGTTCGGGGCGGAGCTTACTCCTTCTCGTCCTCTTCGCTCTCCCCGTCCTCCTCGTCGTCATCGGACAGGTCCAGGGCGTAGCGGCTGCCGCACTCGGGGCACTCCACCTCGCCGTCGGCCAGGGCCTTGTCGTCCACCACGAGGGTCTCGCCGCAGGTGGGGCACTCCACCTCGAACCAGTCGTCGTCGTAGTCCTCGTCGTCCTCGTCCTCGTCATAGACGATGCTCTCCACATCGGCCAGGTCGTCGGACAGCACGTCGATCTCCTCGCCCAGGTTCAGGGCGTTCTCCTCCAGGTCCTCCACGGACATGGCCAGCTCCTCCAGAATGCCGATCATCACGGAGATGAGCTTGCCCTCCTTGGACTTCTCGGTGTCCAGATTCAGGCCCTCGGCCAGGCCCTTGAGATAGGCGACTTTTTCGGAAATGGTCATGGTCATGCTCCTTTCTGGCTGCTTGGCGTCAGCTCATCTAGGGTCGTTAAGCCTTACAACGCTCCAGGTACTCCCCGGTGCGGGTGTCGATCTTGATCTTGTCGCCGGGGTTGATGAACAGGGGCACCTTGATCTCGGCGCCGGTCTCCAGGATGGCGGGCTTGGTCACGTTGGTGGCGGTGTCGCCCTTGAAGCCGGGGTCGGTCTCGGTGACCTCCAGGTCCACGAAGTTGGGGGGCTCCACCCCGAACACACTGCCCTTGTAGGACATGATCTTGCAGGTCATGTTCTCCTTGACGAACTTGAAGCTGTCGCCCAGCAGGTCCTTGCTGATGGGCAGCATGTCGTAGGTCTCCATGTCCATGAAGTAGTACAGGTCGCCGTCGTTATAGCTGTACTCCATGTCCTTGCGCTCCACGAAGGCCTGCTCGAACTTGGCGGTGGGGTTGAACGAGGTCTCGGTCACGCCGCCGGTGATGATGTTCTTCATCTTGGTGCGCACGAAAGCCGCGCCCTTGCCGGGCTTCACGTGCTGGAACTCCACCACCTGCATGACCTTGCCGTCCATCTCAAAGGTGACGCCGTTGCGAAAATCGCTGGCAGAAATCATTGGCATAGGGATCATCCTCCATTACTTTGTAGCTTAGCCTAGCTCATTTTACCCTATTTTTTCCCCTTTGACAAGGGGGGACGGGAAGAAATGCGCCCCTTTCCCGTATTTTTTTCTGCCGGGCGGGGCGGCGTCACCCATTTTCCCGCCGGGCCGGCCTACCGCAGCGCCCGGAGGAAGGCCCGGGCCTCCACCCCCTGGGCCTGGAGGGCGGACAGGTAGAGGACCAGGAAGAAGGCCAGCGCCGCCAGGCCGGCGGGGACGGGGGCCAGCCCCGCGTCCTTCAGCACCCGGAACAGCAGGTTGGAGGTGAGCCCCGCCAGCAGACTGGCCAGCCCGGGGGCGGCCAGCCACCGGAACAGAGGCGGCCGCAGGCCGGTGCGCCGGGCGGTCCACCACAGGCACAGGGCCAGCTCCAGCCCCCCGGAGGCCACCGCCCCGGCCACAAAGCCGGCCATCCCCACCCCGGGCCGGGGGACCAGGGCCAGGGTGAAGGCCAGCTGCACCGCCCCGCCCAGCAGGGAGATGGCGGCCACCGCCCGCTGCTCCCCCACGGCGTTCAGGGCGGCGGACAGCACCGAGCACAGGCAGCCCATGGCGGTGGCCGCGGCCAGGGGGACCAAATACTCCCCCACCCCCGCCTGGTGGAACAGGACCCGGCCCAGGTCGGGCCCCACCACCACCATCAGAGCCATGGCGGGCAGGGCCAGCAGGCAGACCGCCTCCGCCGCCCGGCTCACCAGCCGGCGCACCTCCTCCCGCCGGTTCAGGGCGCAGGCCCGGGCCAGGCGGGGGGCCAACACCAGATTGATTGCCCCCAGGAACACGATGGGCAGAGACAGCATGGGCAGGGTCATGCCGCACACCACCCCGAACCGGGAGACGGCCCGGGACTGGGTCAGGCCGCCCTCCACCAGCTTCTGAGGGATGAGGGTGGAATTGGCCGCCCCCAGCAGATTGCCCAGCAGGGCGTTGAAGCCCACCGGCAGGGCGATGGCCGCCACCTGCCGCCGCCGGGCCCCGGCGCTCCCCCGGTCTCCCGGGCCGGGCCGGCCCATCCGCCGGCGGTACAGGGCTGCCAGGGTGCAGGCGGAGAACACCTCGCAGATCACCATGCCCCCCACGATGAGACCCACCGCCCGCTCCGGGTACTGGGGCAGGAAGGCCAGCAGCAGGCCCAGCACCGCCAGGGTGCGCACCAGCTGCTCCAGCAGCTCCACCACCGCCGGCGGCCCCACCAGCCCCGCCCCGTAGAAAAAGTGCTTGTGGCAGTTCTCCACCCCGGTGAGGGCCACGCAGGGGACCAGCAGGATGAGGCCCAGCTGGGTGCGGGCGTCCCCCAAAAACCAGACCGAGATGGCGTCCGAGGCGGCAATCACCGCCGCCCCCACCGGCAGCAGGGCCAGGAAGAAGGCCCGCAGACACAGGGACAGGGTCCGCCCCGCCCCGCTCCGGTCCCCCAGGGCCATGTGCCGGGCGGTGAGATTGGACACCGCCGAGGTGAGGCCCACGGCGGTGAGGGACAGCAGCACCGAGTACACCGGCATGAGCAGCTGGTACAGCCCCATGACCTCCGCCCCCACCAGCCGGGACAGGGCCACCCGATAGGCGAAGCCCAGCAGCTGGGACACGCAGCTCAGGGCAGTCAGAAACAGCGCCCCGCCGCCGGCGGACCGCAGCCTCTCCCCCATGGTCATCCCCCCTTCCCCACACTGTATTCGCCGGGGCGGGGGTTTATCCGTTTTCTCTTGCCCCCGGGGCCAAGATGCGCTATAATATGGTATCATGCAAAAGTTTTTCATCGGCCCCGCCCCGCGGGGCGGGCCGCCGGGAAACAGAACACAGGAGAGAGACATCAAAGGAGGAAACCGCTATGGCTTTTGTGACTTTGGAAAAACAGGGGCACGTGGGCGTGGTCACCATGAACCGCCCCGAGGCCCTCAACGCCCTAAACGACCAGGTACTCCGGGATCTGGACGCCGTGCTGACGCAGGCGGAGGAGGACGCGGAGCTCTACGTGCTGGTGGTGACCGGGGCGGGCCGCTCCTTCGTGGCCGGGGCGGACATCGGGCAGATGTCCGGCTTCTCCGCCGTGGAGGGCAAGGCCTTCGGCGTGTACGGCAACCAGGTGTTCGCCGAGCTGGAGAACCTGAGCAAGCCCACCATCGCCGCCGTCAACGGCTTCGCCCTGGGGGGCGGGTGCGAGCTGGCCATGGCCTGCGACATCCGCCTGGCCAGCGAAAAGGCCAAGTTTGGCCAGCCGGAGACCGGCCTGGGCATCACCCCCGGCTTCGGCGGCACCCAGCGGCTGCCCCGCATCGTGGGGGCCTCCCGGGCCATGGAGCTGATCCTCACCGCCAAGACCATCTCCGCCGCCCAGGCCCGGGAGATCGGCCTGGTCAGCGAGGTCTATCCCCCCGAAGAGCTGATGGACCGGGCGCTGGAGCTGGCAAACGCCATCGCCGCCAACGCCCAGGTGGCCGTGCGCCAGTCCAAGGCAGCCATCCGCCGGGGGCTCCAGACCGACATGGCCACCGGCGCCGCCTTCGAGTCGGAGGCCTTCGGCCTGTGCTTCTCCACCCAGGACCAGAAGGACGCCATGAACGCCTTCGTCAACAAGGAGAAGTTCACCGCCTTCCAGAACCGCTGAGGAAAGGAGGAGACCCCATACGGACATTGTGGTTCTCTTTTCCAATCTGGTGGGGCTCTTCCTGCTCATCGCCGTGGGCTTCGCGGCGGTGCGGCTGAAGATCGTCCCCGCCCAGATGAGCAAGCCGCTCAGCGCCCTGCTCATGAACATCACCCTGCCCGCCACCGTGTTCATCTCCATGATCCAGCCCTATGACCCGGGCTTCCTCGGGCTCGGGCTGGCCGCCATCGTGTTCAGCGCCGTCTTCTTCTCCCTGTTCTCCGCCCTGTCCCTTCCCCTGTCCCGGCTGTGCCGGGTGCCAGACGGCCGGCGGGGGATGTGGTGCTGCTGCGCCACATACTCCAACACCGGCTTCATGGGCTTTCCGGTGGCCTATGCCCTGTTTGGGGCGGACGGGCTGATGCTGGCGGTATTTTTCAATATCCCCTTCAACTTCCTGCTGTACACCATCGGCGTGCGGATGGTGTGCATGGACGCCCCCAAGGGGGACGCCAAAGGGAGCTTCTCCCTGCGCACGGCGCTGATGACCCCGCTGAACGCCGCCATCGTCCTGAGCCTGATCTTCTATTTCGGTCAGCTGCCCGTCCCCGACGCCCTCTTCACCCCCCTGCAGCACCTGTCCAACGTGACCACCCCCCTGTCCATGATGGTCACCGGCATGAATCTGGCCCAGGGCAAGGTGTCCGACGTGATCCGGGACCGGGACGCCATCACCTCCTCCCTCACCCGGCTGCTGGTCTTCCCGGTGATCTGCTGGGTGGGCATGCGCCTCTTCCCCCAGATGGACGCCCTGGTGGTGGGCGTCACCCTGGTCATGCTGGCCATGCCCTCCCCCGCCGCCGCCCCCATCATCGGGGAGCAGTTCAACGGCTGCGTGCAGCTGGGGGCCCGGGTGGTCTTCCTGTCCAGCCTGCTGTGCATCGCCACCCTGCCCCTGGTCTCCCTGCTGCTGTGACGCGACACAAGTACATCCTACACGGTAAAGCGCCCGCCCCGAACGGGGCGGGGGCTTCAATTTTCCACCAGCCTTTTGGCGTTCTCTCATACAGAGCGCGCCTGAAAGGGGCGCGAAAAACCCCGGAGGCCGTCGATCCGACAGTCTCCGGGGTCTTTGTCTGTGTGGGGAAAAAGCTTACTTCAGCTCGACCTTGGCGCCGGCCTCTTCCAGCTTCTTCTTCATCTCCTCAGCCTCGTCCTTGGACACGGCCTCCTTCAGGGTCTTGGGAGCGCCCTCGACGGTGGCCTTGGCCTCAGCCAGGCCCTGGCCGGTGATCTCGCGGACGGCCTTGATGACCTTGATCTTGGCGGCGGCGTCAAAGCTGGCCAGGACCACGTCGAACTCGGTCTTCTCCTCGGCGGCCTCAGCAGCGGCGCCGGCGCCGGCGGCGGGAGCAGCCATCGCGGCGGCGGACACGCCGAACTCCTCCTCCAGAGCCTTCACCAGCTCGGACAGCTCCAGCACGGTCAGGCCCTTCACTTCCTCGATCAGAGCGGTAATCTTCTCGCTAGCCATGGTAATTTACCTCCTAAATAATAAGATATATTTTTTCTTGTTTTGTTCCCGCCTCAGCGGGCGGGGAGAGCGCCGATTACTCGGCGGCAGGGGCCTCGGGAGCAGCCTCCTCGGCGGGGGCAGCGGTCTCCTCGGCGGGGGCGGGCTCGCCGCCCTTCTCGGCGATGGCCTTCAGGACGATGGCCAGGCTGGTGATGGGGGCCAGCATCATGCCCAGAGCCTGCGCCTGGAGCACGTCCTTGGCGGGCAGCTCGGCCAGGGCGCCGATCTCCTCCAGGGAGAGGATCTTGCCGTCCATGAAGCCGCCCTTGATGGTGAACTTGCTGTCGCCCAGCTGCTTGGCGTACTTGTTGATGACGCGCATGGGGGCGATGGGGTCGCCGGCGCTGGTGGCCAGAGAGGTGGTGCCGTTGAGCACCTCGTCCAGACCCTCCAGACCCACGTTGTTCAGGGCGAAGCGGGCCAGGGTGTTCTTCACCACGCTGTACTGCACCTCGTTCTGGCGCAGCTCCACGCGCAGGGCGGTATCCTCGGCCACGGTGATCCCCTTGTAATCCACCAGCACGCCGCTGGACGCCCCCTTCAGCTGCTCGGTCAGAGCGGCGACGACGGCCTGCTTCTCAGAAAGAACCTTTGCGTTAGGCATTTTTGGATTCACCTCCAGAAATTGATCCGCGCAGCAAAAAACCTCCCGCCGAAAGACAGGAGGACAGTACAGTCAAAAGATGTTCCTTTGATTGCACTCTCGGCAGGATTTACGCCCCGAAGGGCACCTGCTGTCTTTGAACGCGAGAGGTATTATATACGGAACGGCGCGGGTTGTCAAGGGGTTATGGGGATTTTTTCGGTGTTTTTTCGCCTGCGGGCGGGGATTTGCCCGCTGCGGCGGGGACATGAATTTTTACCTGCGGGTGGGACGAGAGATGGAGGGGTTTCGCCGCCTCCGGGCGGCGAGTGACTTTGCCAACAGCGGCAAAGTCACCAAAACGCCGTTTAGAAACCTACGGTTTCTAAAAATTTCCCTTCGGCAATTTCTGATGCTTGCCTGCCTCGCCCATCCGGCGCGCGGGTGCAAACTTAAAGAAGGGGCTTTTCCCCGCCCGCTACCGCTCGTGGTCTAAAATTTGTTCCCGCTGCGTTTCCCTGTTTATATGGCGCGCCTCCCGGGGTGCCCTCGGTGAAGCGGCGGGGGCAGTCCCCCACCCACTCTGGCCTTCGGCCATCTCCCCCTGATCGAGAGAGTCGTCCTCCGCCCTACATAGCGTGTATTTTCGTGGCGCCTGACGACCTCGGCAGGCGCCAGGGCCAGGGCGCGCCGAGGTCGTCGCGCCCCACGCAAAAAAGCTTCCCCCTCCCAGGGGGAAGGCAAAGGGCCGCCGAGGGCGGCGGCCCCTACAGGTGATCGCCAGGGGCAGGGCGGACACATAGCTCCGCCCCTACATGGTGGCGGGCAGGGCGCCCCCCATCCGGCCCTGCGGGTCACCTTCCCCCCAGGGGGAAGGTACGGCGGGCGGCCACATGGGGCCGCCCCTACGGCGGCACACCGGTTCGTTTTTTGTCATTGCGAGGAGGGCCGCAGGCCCGACGCAGCAATCCGTCTCTCCGTCCAAAGAGAAACGGATCCCCACGGCCCCTCCGGGGCCTCGGAATGACGGGGCGGGCGCACAATGTGCGCCCCTACAAACGGCGGGGGTCCAAAAAATAATTTCTAACCCCTAACTCCTCATTCCTAATTCATTCTACATTCTGCATTCCTGCATTCTGCATTCTGTCTCCGCTCTCCACCAGCATCTCTCCCGCCCGGAAGATGTCCCCTGCCCCCACGGTGAGGATCAGGTCCCCCGGCCGGGCCAGCTCCCGGAGGCGGGCGGCGACCTCCTCCAGGTCGGCGCAGTAGACGCTGCCGGGGATGCGCTCCGCCAGGTCTCGGGAGGAGACGCCCAGGGTGTTCTGCTCCCGGGCGGCGTAGATCTCCGCCAGGACGGCCACGTCGGCCAGCTTCAACTCCTCCACGAACCGGTCGAACAGGGCGGCGGTGCGGGAGTAGGTGTGGGGCTGGAAGGCGCAGATGATCCGCCGGTAGCCCAGGGTCCGGGCCATGGTCAGCAGGACGTGGAGCTCGTCGGGGTGGTGGGCGTAGTCGTCGTACACGTCGGCCCCGTGGAAGGTCCCCTTCTTCTCGAAGCGGCGGCCCGCCCCGGTGAAGGCGTCCAGCCCCTCCTCCACGGCGGAGCCGGGCACCCCCAGCACCCAGGCGGCGCAGGCGGCGGCCAGAGCGTTGGACACGTTGTGGGCCCCGCCCACCCGCAGAGAGACGTGGGCGTACCGCTCCCCGTGGATCAGGACGTCAAAGGTGGGCAGGCCCCGCTCCCAGGTGAGGTTGGCCGTCGTGCCGTCGGCGGCGGGGTCGGCGACGCTGAACCGGAACACGTCCCTGCCGCAGTTCTCCACCGCCTGTACGGCGTGGGGGTTGTCGCCGTTGACCACCACCCGGCCCCCGTCCTCCGGCACCAGCTGGGCGAAGGCCCGGAAGGACCGCTGGATGTCCGCCAGATCCTTAAAAAAGTCCAGGTGGTCCTCCTCCACATTCAAGATGACCGCCACTGTGGGGCAGAAGGACAGGAAGGAGTTGCAGTACTCGCAGGACTCGGCGATGATGGTGTCCCCATGGCCCACCCGGTGGCCCGCCCCCAGAATAGGCAGGAAGCCCCCGATCATCACCGAGGGGTCCCGGCCGGCGGCCAGGAAGATGTGGGTACACATGGAGGTGGTGGTGGTCTTGCCGTGGGTGCCCGCCACGCACAGGGCGTTTTGATAGCGGGACATGAGGGCCCCCCAGGCCTGGGCCCGCTCGAACACCGGGATGCCCGCCGCCCGGGCGGCGGCGATCTCCGGGTTGTCGTCGTGGACGGCGGCGGTGCGGATGACGCACCCCGCCCCGGCCACGTTCTCCCCCCGGTGGCCGATGGCCACCGGGATGCCCAGGGACCGGAGGCGGTCCACCGCCGGCCCCTCTCGCATATCGGAGCCGGTGACCCCCAGCCCCTTGCCCTTCAGCACCTCGGCCAGGGGGGCCATGGAGACCCCCCCGATGCCCACCAGGTGGACCTTCTCCCCCGGCTTGATGTAAGTTTGGATCTTCTGCTCCATCATTGCCTCTCTCCCCCTTCGCCCTCTCCCCCATGCTATGCGGAGGGGGGCGGGCGTGTCTTCATCTTATCCAGTGGGACCGGCCGGTAAACCGTCTATTTCCCCACCGCCCGGTCGTACAGCTCATTCCGGGACAGGCCCAGCTCCTTGGCCGCCCGCTTCACCGCGTCCCGGAGGGACAGTCCCTCCTCCCGGAGCCGCTCCACCAGCAGCAGGCCGTCCTCCCAATCGGCGGGCGCCTCCTCCCGGGGCTCCGCTCCCCGGACCACCAGCACGAATTCCCCCCTGGGGGGCTCGTCCCGGTATCTCTCCGCCGCCGCCCCCAGGGTGGTGCGGACCACCTCCTCGTGGAGCTTGGTCAGTTCCCGGCACAGGGAGACGGGCCGGTCGGGGCCCAGGGTGTCCGCCAGATCCCGGAGGGTGGCGGCCAGCTTGTGGGGGGCCTCGTAGAAGATCAGGGTCCGCTCCTCCCCCCGGAGCTGTTCCAGCCGGGCGCGGCGGTTCTTCTTGTTCATGGGCAGAAAGCCCTCGAAGGTGAACCGCCCGGTGGGCTGGCCGGAGACGGCCAGGGCGGTGACCAGGGCGCAGGGGCCGGGGATGGACACCACCGGGATGTCCAGCTGGACGCACCGGGCCACCAGCTCCTCCCCCGGGTCGGAGACGGCGGGGGTGCCCGCGTCGGTGACCAGGGCGCAGCTCTCCCCGGCCAGCAGCCGGTCGGCCACCACGGCGCCCATGTCCTGGCAGTTGTGGCGGTGGTAGGTCACCATGGGCTTTTTGATCCCCAGGTGGTTGAGGAGCTTCACCGTCACCCGGGTGTCCTCGGCGGCGATGAAGTCCGCCTGGGTCAACGCCTCCGCCATCCGCCGGGAGATGTCCCCCAGATTGCCGATGGGGGTGGGCACCAGATAGAGTGTCCCGCTCATCGTCCTCTCCCTCCCCGGGCCGCGCCCGAAAGTTTTCAAAATATTATAGCACGTTCTTCCCGTTTATGGTATCCTTTTCTCGATATTTTGCGCGCCGGGACCACCAGTTCCGGCGGCGGACGAAAAAAGGAGGGATCGCCGTGGGGCGGGAGCAGCTGGGGCCCTATACCCTGTCGTGGCCGGAGGGGGTGTTCCCCCTGGGGGGCGACGCCCTGGCCCTGGGGGAGTTCGCCACCGTCAGGCCCCGGTGGCGGGTGTGCGACCTGGGGACCGGGAGCGGGGCGCTCCTCCTGATGCTGGCCCGGCGGGCCGAGGGGCTGTCTCTGACCGGGGTGGAGCGGGACCCCCTGGCCGCCCGGACCGCCCGGGACAACCTGGCGGCCAACGGCCTGCCGGGGGAACTCGTCCTGGGGGACTGGCGGGAGGCCCCCCTCCCCGCCGGGGTCTTCGACCTGGTGGTGTCCAACCCGCCCTACTTTCCCCCGAGCAGCGGGAGGGGGAACGACCCCGCCCGGATGGAGCTCCATGGGGGATTGGAGGAGCTGTGCGCCGCCGCCGGGCGGCTGCTGAAAAACGGGGGGCGGTTCGCCCTGTGCCACCGGCCGGAGCGGCTGTGCGACGTACTGTGTACCCTGCGGGCCCATGGGCTGGAGCCCAAGCGGCTGAAGCTGGTCGCCCACTCCCCCGCCCATTCCCCCGCTCTCCTTCTGGTTGAGGCGGTCAAGGGCGGCCGGCCGGGGCTCACGGTGGAGCCGTGAGCGGGGCAGAGGATGCGGGCGGCCAAAGGCCGCCCCTTCGTCGTCGCAAGCTCCATATCCCTCGCTTCCGCCTGGCGGCGAAAGCTCCCTCATTCCGCTGCTCCTCCTCTCCCCACCGAACCCGCGGCCGCCGCCGCTGGGCTTCGGCGGGGGCCCCATATATTCTCTCTTCAGCCCGGCGGTCGTCCACCCGTAGGGGCCGCCGCCCTCGGCGGCCCGCGGCGGGGGCAGTCCCCTACCCCCTTTGGCCTTCGGCCATCTCCCCCTGATAGGGGGAGTCGTCCCCCGCCCTACATAACGCGTATTTTCGTGGCGCGCGACGACCTCGGCGCGCGCAGGCAGTCCGTTGTCGTCCGTAGGGGCGCACAGTGTGCGCCCGCGGACGGCCACATGGGGCCGCCCCTACGAATCCTAACGGACGGGGCGAATGACTAGAAACCTCTTATCCGCCCCTTCGGGCCACCTTCCCTGAAAGGGAAATACTCGGGCGGGCCGCTTTCACGGCCCGCCCATCTGCCTCACAGGTCCAGGGAGTCGGTGAAGTGGTCCACCGCCTGGTTGACCTTGCGGGCGGCCCGGTGGGCCGCCTTTTTCAGCTCCCGGCCCGAGGGGGCCAGCATGGTCCCCAGGGCCGCTCCGGCCACCATGCCGGCGGCCATGCCGGTGACAAATTTGCCCACGGCGCCGCTGGTGTGCTGCATGGCGATCGCCTCCTTCCGTCGGAATGAAAGTGGGATGTTCCGCTTTTGTATTCTCCCCGGAAATTGCGAAAAATCCGTTGCTAAATGCTGGCGCTTCCGGTATAATTTAAGATTGGAATGAAGCAGCCGGGCCGTCGGCCCGGCCGCGGAACAGAAACAGACGCACAGCGTTCCTACCCTGGAGGGATCGTATGAAATTACTCATCAAAAACGGCCGGCTGGTCTTCCCGGTGACCGGCACGGTGGTGCTGCAGGACGTGCTGGTGGAGAACGGGGTCATCTCCCTGATGGAGCGGGGGCTGGACCTGGAGGGCTGCGACCGGGTGATCGACGCCTCCGGTCTGATGGTGGCCCCGGGTCTGGTGGACATGCACGTCCACCTGCGGGACCCCGGGCTGACCTATAAGGAGGACATCCTCACCGGCTGCGCCGCCGCCGCCCGCGGGGGAGTCACCGCCATGGCCTGCATGGCCAACACCAGCCCCGCGGTGGACTGCCCGGAGCAGGTGGAGTACGTATTGAACCGGGCCCGGCAGGGCTGCGGGGTGGAGGTCTATCCCATCGCCGCGGTGTCCAAGGGCCTGCGGGGGGAGGAGCCCACCGACGCCGAGGCCCTGAAGGACGCCGGAGCGGTGGCCCTGTCCGACGACGGCAACAACGTGGACAACGCCAACCTCATGCGGGACGTGCTCATCCGG
>CALWYA010000020.1 GCA_944385645.1 uncultured Oscillospiraceae bacterium | reverse complement strand
CGCCGGATGGGAGAGGCAGGCAAGGGCCAGAGGTTTCCGAAGGGAAATTTTTAGAAACCGTAGGTTTCTAAACGGCGTTTTGGTGACTTTGCCGCTGCTGGCAAAGTCACTCGCCGCCCGGAGGCGGCGAAATTCCCCCAGGAGGGAGAAAGAAAGCCGGAGAAATGATCGAAAAGCGGACAGAGAAAGATCCTTTATTTTCCCACGCAGAATTTGGAAAAGATCCGATCGGTGACGTCCTCCCGCACGCTCTGTCCGGTGAGCTCCCCCAGGGCCTCCAGAGCCTCCTCCACGTCGGTGAGCAGGGCGTCGGGGGTCATCCCCGCCTCCAGGGCGGCCCGGGCCCGCCCCACCGCCTCCAGGGCCCGGCTGGCGGCCTGGACCTGCCGCTCGTTGGTGAGCAGCTGGCCATAGGCGGCGCCGGTCTCCCGGGGGAAGAGCTCGGCCACCGCCCGGGACAGGCCGTCCAGGCCGGCCCCCGTCTTGGCGCTCACCTCCACCGCCGGCGGCGGGGAGGCCAGGCGGAGAAAGGGGACGGGGGCGGAGGACAGGTCCTCCTTGGTCCAGACCAGGATGGTGGGAGCCAGGGCCATGGCCCGCTCCAGCAGCTGGCCGTCCTCCTCCGTCACCGGGCGGGAGCTGTCCCACAGCACCAGGATGAGCTCCGCCTCCTCCATGGCCGCCCGGCTGCGCGCCACCCCCAGCCGCTCCACCGGGTCGTCGCTCTCCCGGAGGCCGGCGGTGTCGATGAGCCGCAGGGGGATCCCGCCCAGCTCCACCGTCTCCTCCACCGTGTCCCGGGTGGTGCCGGGGATGTCGGTGACAATGGCCCGGTCATAGCCGGCCAGGGCGTTGAGCAGAGAGGACTTGCCCGCGTTGGGCCGGCCCACCAGGGCGCACCGCACCCCTCGCTTCAGCTGCCGGCCCCGGCGGTAGGTGGCGATCAGCCGCTCCAGGGCCTCCTCCTGCGCCGCCAGGGCGGCGGACAGGCCCTCCTGGGTGAAGGGGTCGATGTCCTCGTCGGGATAGTCCAGCACGGCGTGGAAGTGGGCCATCACGTCCACCAGGGCGGAGTAGACGGTCCCGATCCGCCGGGACAGGGCGCCGGACAGCTGGCCCGCCGCGTTGCGGGCCTCCTCCCGGCTGCCGGCCTCCAGCAGGTCGGCCACCGCCTCCGCCTGGGTCAGGTCCATCCGGCCGTTGAGGAAGGCCCGGCGGGTGAACTCCCCCGCCCGGGCCTGGCGGGCCCCCCGGGCGAACAGGGCCTCCAGTCCCAGAGCCAGCACCATGGGGGCGCCGTGGCACTGCAGCTCCGCCGTGTCCTCCCCGGTGTAGCTGGTCGGTCCCCGGGTGTAGGTGGCCAGCACCTGGTCGATGACCGCCCCCTCCCGGTCCAGCAGGTCCCCGTACACCAGGGTCCGGGGAGCGCGGTCGGTGAGGGAGCCGCCCCCCAGGGGGCGGAAACAGGCCTCGGCGATCTCCGCCGCCCGGGGGCCGGACAGGCGCAGGATGCCGATGGCCCCGGGGCCGGGCGGGGTGGAGATGGCGGCGATGGTGTCGGAGAGCAAAGCCATGGCGGCCTCCTTTCGCAAAATTCGACAGAAAAAGCAGGGCTTCCTGCAAAAGTAAAGTCCGGTAAACTTTGTGTAAAATGGAAGCTTGACAAGAATTATGGTAACGGACGGCGGGAGAAATCGGGACGGAAAGTGTTCAAAACGAAATGTGGAAAACCCTGTGGAGAATGTGGAGAACCTGTGCGGTCAGCGGGACAGGGGCGATTTGTCCGCGCCGGGAGGCGGGAAGCAAATCGAAGCAAAACGGGTGTCAAAGGAATGGGGGAAAACCATGACCTGCAAACCGGACGGGAGGTCCCCTCCCCCCCGTTTTGCAGGAACGCCGCCGCGCCCGGGGCGCGGCGGCGGGAGTTTCTGCATGGGCGGCGTCAGGACAGGCGCTTCACAATGGCCCGGGCGGCCTGGACGCCGGAGGCGCCGGCCTGCGCGAGACCGCGGGTGACGCCGGCCCCGTCGCCGGCGGCAAAGAAGCCGGGCAGAGCGGTCTCCAGCTCGGCGGTGAGCTGGAGCCGGGCGGAGTAGAACTTCACCTCCGCCCCGTAGAGCAGGGTGTCGTAGTTGGCGGTGCCCGGGGCCAGCTTGTCCAGCTGGTAGATCATCTCGATGATGTTGTCCAGGTGCCGCTTGGGCAGGGTCAGGGACAGATCCCCGGGGACGGCGGCGGTGAGGGTGGGCCGGACGAAGGACTTGCTCATCCGGTGCTCGTTGGAGCGGCGGCCCCCCACCAGATCCCCGAACCGCTGGACCAGCACCCCGCCCGCCAGCATATTGCTCAGGGAGGCCACATGCTTGCCGTAGCGGTAGGGCTCGTTGAAGGGCTTGGTGAACCGGTTGGACACCAGCAGGGCGAAGTTGGTGTTCTCGCTGCGCAGCTTGGGGTCGGCGTAGGAGTGGCCGTTGACCGTGTTGACCCCCTCCACGTTCTCGGCCACCACGTGGCCGTAGGGGTTCATGCAGAAGGTGCGCACCTGGTCCCCGTACTGCTTGGTGCGGTAGACCAGCTTGGACTCGTACACCACGTCGGTGATGTGCTCGAAGACGGCGGCGGGCAGCTCCACCCGCACCCCCAGGTCCACCTGGTTGTTCAGCAGCTCCAGCCCCAGCTCCTTGCACTGGTTGGCGAACCACTCGGCCCCGGAGCGGCCGGGGGCGGCGATGAGGTAGGTGCAGGACACCTCGTCTCCCTGGGCCAGGACCAGGCGGTAGCCCGCCCCGTCCCGGGCGATGGAGGTCACCTCAGTGTGGAAGCGGAACTCCAGCTTGTCCCGCAGCCCCTCGTAGATGTTGGTGAGGATGCGCAGGTTGTTCTCGGTGCCCAGGTGCTTGCACCGGGCCTGGAGCAGGTGCAGGTCGTAGGCCAGGGCCCGGCGCTCCAGGGCCTTGGCCTCGGGGGTGGCGGTGGAGAAGCACTGGGTGGTGGCCCCGTGGGCCACATTGATGGAGTCCACGTAGTCGATCAGCTCCATCACGTGGGCGGGATCCATAAAGTCGGTGAGCCAGCCGCCGAACTGGGTGGTGAAGTTGAACTTGCCGTCGGAGAAGGCCCCGGCCCCGCCGAAGCCGCACATGGTGTGGCACACGGGGCAGTGGATGCACTCCCGCACCTTGCCCGCCACGATGGGGCAGCTGCGGTGGTAGATGTCCGCCCCCTGGTCCACGGCCAGGAGCTTCAGGTCGGGGCGGAGGTGGGCCAGCTCATAGGCGGCGAAGATGCCCGCCTCGCCGCAGCCCAGGATGATGACGTCATAGTGGGAGGAACTCATGATTCGTGCGCTCCTTCATGTTTTCTTTCATTGGACAGCCGCCGGCGGCATGTCAGACACAAAGATTATATCATAGCCCGGGACAAAAGGAAAGTGTCCGGGCACAAAAAGCCCCGCCGGCCACAGGGACGGCGGGGGAACTTCAGCTGTTTTCCTGGAAGGTGGCGCCGCAGTTGCGGCAGGTGACGGTGATGCGGCCCTTGCCCCGGGGGACCCGCAGCTGCTGCCCGCAGTTGGGGCACTTGAAATAGCGGTGGTCCTTGTCCCGGTGGATGGTGCGCCGCAGGCGGAACCACTGGATGGCCGGGCCGGCGGCCTGAAGGAATTTGGCGTTTTCCCGGCGGCGGGCGGGGATATTCCGGGAGAGGATGCGGAAGAGGGGCACGAAAATCAGGATCAGGGAGAGCCAGTACAGGAGCAGGAACTCCGTCACCACCGACAGGAAGTAGAGCAGCAGATACAGGACGATCAGGAAGACATTCAGCTGGTCGTTGCCATAGCGGCCGTACATAAAGCGCTGGAGCGCGTTGCGGATCATGGGCGTGCCTCCTTGAGCGGACAGGGACGGCAGGCGCTGTACGCCTGCCGGAAGAGTTTAGAGTAATGATAGCGCGTCCGAGGGGAATCGTCAAGGAGTCATTCGTAAACAAAGTGTAAATTCCGCTTTGAATCCGGCTGTTTTTCGCCGGAAATGGAGGGAAACGCAAAATACTTGCAGGATTTGGGGAAATGGGCTATACTGTCCCATAGAAGAAAACAGGGGAGGAACCGCCCATGAAGCGCATTGATAAGGAGAACTACTATCTGGACATTGCCGAGACCGTGCTAGAGCGGTCCACCTGCCTGCGCCGGCGCTACGGGGCCATCGTGGTCAAGAACGACGAGATCGTCTCCACCGGCTATAACGGCGCCCCCCGGGGGCGGAAGAACTGCATGGACCTGGGCTACTGCACCCGGGAGGCCATGAACGTCCCCTCGGGGGAGCGGTACGAGCTGTGCCGGTCGGTCCACGCGGAGATGAACGCCATCATCTCGGCCGCCCGGCGGGACACCCTGGGGGCCACCCTCTATCTGGCGGGGCGGGAGGCCAAGAACGGGGAGCTGCTCCACGACGCCACCTCCTGCTCCATGTGCCGCCGGGTCATCATCAACGCGGGCATCGACCGGGTGGTCATCCGCAACACCGACAGCGGCTATTCGGTGGTCCACGTGGAGGACTGGATCCGGGAGGACGACTCCCTGCCCCCCAAACAGGACTGATCCAAGTCAGAGCGCCCCGGGCCGGAAGGCCCGGGGCGCTCTTTATGGTTTAGATCATGGGCAGGTCGGGGTCCGGCTGAGGGTCCGGGGCGACGGGCTGCGCCGGAGCGGCGGATTCTGTCTGGGCCGGCTCCGGGTCCGCCGCCTCCGGGGCGGCCTCCGGCTCCTCCTCCTGGGCGGGCCGGAGGGCGAAGTACTCCTCCAGGGTCAACCCCCGGTCCATGCACACCTGGGCCACCTCGACGCCCACATAGCGGTAGTGCCAAGGCTCGAACTGATAGCCGGTGATGTGCTCCTTCCCCTGGGGGTAGCGCAGGATAAAGCCGTACTCGGCGCAGTGCTCCGCCAGCCAGGCGTAGGCGGGGGTGTCCTCGAAGTGGGCCTTCAGGCTGGCCACGTTGATGTCCAGGGCCAGGCCGGTCTGGTGCTCCGAGGCGCCGGGGCGGGCGGAGTAGGTGTCCACGCTGGCCTGGCTGTCCTGGGAGAGCCAGCGGTTGTAGGTGCTCTCCTGCCGGGCGTAGGAGCGATAGGCGGACACGCTGCGCAGGGAGATGCCGTCGGCCCGGGCGGCGTCGGCCATGGCCCGGAACGCGGCGGCGGCCTGGGGCCGCAGGGAGCCCGAGCCGTAGCTCGCCCCCACGCTCTCCACCTGGGGGGCGTAGTCGGCGGGGAGCAGGCGGTATTTGTTCACCAGGACGGTGAGGCTGTCCGGCTGCTCCACCGTGTCAGTGCCGGTGTAGAAGGGGTGGTCCAGCCCCATGTTGACCCACAGGACCGACCGGGCCGCCGTCCAGTCCGGGTGGGCCGCCTGGCAGGCACCGTAGCGGCCGGCCAGCTCCGGCCGGTAGAAGGGCAGGTCCTCCATGGCCGGGGCCTCCCCCGCCGTCCGGGCGGGGGTGAGCAGGGCGGCGGGGACCTGGGCCGCCCCGTCGGCGGCCCAGGC
Source organism: uncultured Oscillospiraceae bacterium (assembly GCA_944385645.1). Classification (GTDB taxonomy): domain Bacteria; phylum Bacillota; class Clostridia; order Oscillospirales; family Oscillospiraceae; genus Lawsonibacter. The sequence continues at coordinate 7,718 of CALWYA010000020.1, read as the reverse complement.
GGACAGGGCGCTCCAGGTGAGCACTCCCCCCAGCACCGGGGGAATCAGGAGCAGGGAGAGCAGTCGGGATGCGGGGATGTGCATGTCAGGGTACCTCCAGAGTCGATTCAGCGGGTCCGGGGCTCAGTGCCCGCCCCGGCACAGGGAGAGAAAATAGGCGAACAGGGGGGCGCCGTCCACCGTGTCCGGCCGGCGGCGGCCGAAGGCCATCCGCTCCGGGTGGAACTGGACCCCCAGCACCGGGCGGCCGGGCAGCTCCAGGGCCTCCGCCACGCCGCCTTCGCTCCAGGCGACGGCCCGCAGCCCCTCCCCCAGCCGGCCCACCGCCTGATGGTGGGAGCTGTTCACGGGGAACAGGGGGCCGTACAGCCGATGGAGGAAGGAGTCCGCCTCACAGCGGACGGGGTGGACCAGGTCCTGCCCCTCCCGGGAGTGGAAGAGCCGGATGTCCGGGGGCAGGTCCTGGATCAGGTCGCCCCCCAGGGCCACGTTGAGCAGCTGTATGCCCCGGCAGATCCCCAGAATGGGCTTGCCGGCGGCCAGAAAGGCCCGGCACAGGGCCAGCTCGGCCCGGTCCCGCTCCAGGTCGGGGGGCTGAGAGCCCTGGTTTTCCCGGGCAAAGAGGGTCCAGTCCAGATCCTCTCCCCCGCACAGGATCAGCCCGTCGCAGTTCGGGTCGGGAGCGGGACAGTAGCCGGCCACTGGGCGGGCCCCCGCCCCCTCCACGGCGGCGATATAGTTTTTTCCGTGCCCCTGGGGAAGGGAGAGCTGGAGGGAGATCATTCCGCCCCCTCCTGCCCGCTGAGGCGGGCCTTCACCAGGGCGGCGATGACCTCCACCGCCCCGTCCACCCCGGTGACGGCGGTGTTCAGGGTCAGGTCGAAGTTGCGCATATCTCCCCAGGTCCGGCCGGTGTAGTGGGCGTAGTAGCTGGAGCGGTCCCGGTCGGTCTGCCGGATGCGCTGCTCCACCCCGGCGGGGGGCAGGTGGTACTCCTCCAGACACCGGCGCACCCGGCTGTCCAGGTCGGCCCAGAGAAAGACCTTCAGGCAGCCCGGGCGGTCGCCCAGCACATAGTCGCTGCACCGGCCCACAATGACGCAGGGGCCCTGGTCGGCCAGCTCCAGGATGACCTCCGACTGGGCGAAGAAGGCCTGCTGGCTGGCGGGGACGCTCTGGTCGGAGAAGGCGGGGTTGCCCCCGCCGGCGGGGACGGGCAGGCGGAAGCGGCCCCGGAGCCGCTCCCCCGCCCGGGCGATGAAGTCGGGGGACAGGCCGCTCTTCTCGGCGGCCTTCTGGATGATAGTGCGGTCATAGCAGGGGATGCCCAGCTGCTGGGCCAGCTGCTTGCCGATCAGACGGCCGCCGCTGCCGTATTCCCGGCTGATGGAGATCACGTATGGCTTCATGGGCGCACCTCCTCGCGTATTCCGTCGGCGGGGCCCGGGGCCCCGCGGTTCCAAGTTCATTATACCGTATCCCCCGGCGGATGACAATGAAAATCAGATGAAAATTGTGCTGTGGAGCGGCCGGGTTGGCGGGTCTGCACAAAAGAGAGCGGGAAATTTCTGCTATAACGCCGAAGTTTCAAGAAATCTCCCCCTTTCCCTTGCCTCCCGGGGAGAAAGGGGGTATCATCCTGACTGAGTGGAACTGGAAACGATTCCGGAACAGAGGAGAGGAGGGGCGCCATGACCATCAAGGACATCGCCCGGCTGGCGGGCTGCGGGGTGGCCACCGTCTCCCGGGTGCTCAACGGGCAGCCGGACGTGAGCCCGCGGACCCGGGAGCGGGTGCTGGCGGTGGTGGCCGAGCACGATTTCCGGCCCAACAGCAACGCCCGGCGGCTGAAGCAGCGTGCCGACACCGCGGTGCCCGTCCTGGTACAGGGCACCCAGAATATGCTCTTCGCCGGTCTGGTGGAGCAGGTCCAGGCCCACCTCCGGGACCACGGCCGCCAGGCTGCCCTGTACTATCTGGACGAGGACGCCGACGGGGCGGCGTTCGCCGCCCGGCTGTGCCGGGAGCGCCGGCCGGCGGGCATCCTCTTCCTGGGGGGGACGGCCCGGGCCTTTCAGAGGTCCTTTGCCGCCGTCACCGCCCCCTGCGTGCTGCTCACCGGCTCGGCCCGGGAGCTGGGCTTTGACAACCTGTCCTCCCTGACCACCGACGACGAGGCGGCGGCCTTTCAGGCGGCCTCCTATCTGCTGGACCGGGGCCACCGGGCCATCGGCGTACTGGGGGGCAGCCGCCCCCTGACCCAGATCGGCCTGCGGCGGCTGGCCGGGCTGGAGCGGGCCTTCGGGAGCCGGGGGCTGACCTTCGACCTGGACCGGAGGTGGGAGCCCTGCCGGTACGATTTGGAGGGGGGCTATGAGGCGGCCCGGCGGCTGATGGAGCGGTGCCCGGAGCTGACCGCCCTGTTCACCATGAGCGACGTGACCGCCATGGGGGCCATCCGGGCCCTGGGGGACCTGGGCCTGCGGGTGCCGGAGGACGTGTCGGTGATGGGCTATGACGGCATCCCTATGGCCCGGTACTGCGTCCCCCGGCTGACCACCATCTGCCAGGACACCGGCCTGATGGCCCGGCGGGGGGTGGAGCTCCTTCTGGAGCGCATGGACCGGGGCGGCCCTCCGGTTTACGAGACGGCCCCCTTCCGCCTCCAGGAGGGGGAGAGCGTGGCCGACCTGAGACAGAGCGGGAAGCGAGGTAGTTGATATGAGACGAGCGGGGATTTTGATGCCCCTTTCCAGCCTGCCCTCCCCCCATGGCATCGGCACCATGGGGGCGGCGGCCCGGGACTTTGTGGACTTTCTGGCGGCGGCGGGGCAGTCCTGCTGGCAGATCCTGCCCGTAGGGCCCACCAGCTACGGAGACTCCCCCTACCAGTCCTTCTCCTCCTTCGCGGGCAACCCCTATTTCATCGACCTGGACGACCTGGCCGGCCGGGGGCTGCTGGAGCGGGAGGAGTACGCCGGTCTGGACTGGGGAGACGACCCGTCCAGAGTGGACTATGGGAAGCTGTATGAGAACCGGTATCCGGTGCTCCGCCTGGCCTGCGGGCGGCTGGAGGCCCGGGAGGGGGCGGCGCTGGACCGCTTCTGCCGGGAGGAGGCCGACTGGCTGGAGGACTATGCCCTGTTCATGGCCCTGAAGGGGAAGTTCGGGGGGGCCTCCTGGCAGGACTGGCCCCGGGAGCTGCGCCTGCGCCGGCCCGACGCCCTGGAGGCGGCTCGCCGGGAGCTGGCCGGGGAGGTGCGCTTCTGGCAGGGGGTGCAGTACCTGTTCTTCACCCAGTGGCGGGCCCTGAAGGAGCGGGCCAACCGGAGGGGGATCTCCATCATCGGAGACCTGCCCATCTACGCGGCGGGGGACAGCGCCGACGTGTGGGCCAGTCCGGAGCAGTTCCAGCTGGACGAAGAGGGGCGGCCCACCCAGGTGGCCGGCTGTCCCCCCGACGGCTTCACCGCCGACGGGCAGCTGTGGGGCAACCCCCTGTTTGACTGGGCGCGGATGAAACAGGAGGGCTACGCCTGGTGGCTGCGCCGGCTGGCCTTCCAGTTCCGGATCTATGACATCCTGCGCCTGGACCACTTCCGGGGCTTCGAGGCCTACTACGCCATCCCCGCCGGGGATCGAACCGCCCGGAACGGGCACTGGGAGCCCGGACCGGGGATCGGATTCTTCCGGCGGGTGCGGGAAGTGCTGGGCCGCCGGGAGATCATCGCCGAGGACCTGGGGTTTCTCACCCCGTCGGTGCGCCGGATGCTGCGCCAGTCGGGCTTCCCCGGGATGAAGGTGCTCCAGTTCGCCTTTGACAGCCGGGATAAGGGCAGCGACTATCTGCCCCACTGTTATCCCCGCCGCTGCGTGGTGTACACCGGCACCCACGACAACGACACCATCCTGGGCTGGATGAAGTCGGCCCCCCGGAAGGACGTGTCCTTTGCCAAAGAGTACCTGCGGCTGAACAGCCGGGAGGGCTACCACTGGGGGATGATGCGCGCCGCCTGGGCCTCCCCCGCCGATCTGGCCGTCATGCAGATGCAGGATCTGCTGGGCCTGGACGGCGAGGCCCGGATGAACACCCCCTCCACCCTGGGGGACAACTGGCAGTGGCGGGCCCTGCCCGGCAGCTATGGGGAGAAGCTGGCCCGCCGGCTGTACCGGGAGACGCGGGTGTACCAGCGCCTGGCCCGCCGGACGCGAAAGGAGACGATGTGAGATGTTGCTGCGAGATCAGCTCCGGGACCTGACCCGGGCCCGGTTCGGCCGGGCGCCGGACCAGTGTGACGACCGGCAGCTCTATGAGGCCCTGCTGACCCTGTGCCGGGACCGGGCCCGGGCGCTGCCCGCCCCGGAGGGGGAGCGGAAGCTGTACTATTTTTCCGCCGAGTTTCTCCTGGGCAAGCTGCTGTCCAACCAGCTGCTGGCCCTGGGCCTGCGGGACGAGGCGAGGGACTATCTGGAGGAGCTGGGCCGGGACCTGAACGCCGTGGAGTCCCTGGAGCCCGAGCCCTCCCTGGGCAACGGGGGGTTGGGCCGGCTGGCCGCCTGCTTCCTGGACTCCATCGCCGCCCTGGGCCTGAACGGAGACGGGGTGGGGCTGAACTACCACTACGGCCTGTTCCGGCAGGTGTTCCGGGGGGAGAAGCAGACGGAGGAGCCCGACCCCTGGATGGAGAAGCCCGGCTGGCTCATCCCCACGGACAGGCGGTTCTCCGTCCCCTTCGGGGCGGGGGAGCTGACCGCCGTGCTGTACGACATCGCCGTCCCCGGGGCCCACAGCGGCCGGGCCTGCCGCCTGCACCTGTTCGACGTGGAGCGGCCCGCCCACGCCCCCTGGAACGGCATCCAGTTCGACAAGGGGGACATCCCCCATCAGCTGACCGCCTTCCTCTACCCCGACGACAGCGACGAGGCGGGCCGGCTGCTCCGGGTGTACCAGCAGTATTTCCTGGTGTCCGCCGGGTCCCAGCTGATCCTGGCCGAGTTGGAGGAGCGGGGCTTCGCCCCGGAGGCCCTGGCCGACCATGTGGTGGTCCAGATCAACGACACCCACCCCTCCATGGTCATCCCGGAGCTCATCCGCCTGCTCACCCAGCGGGGGCTGACCATGGACCAGGCGGTGGACCAGGTGTCCCGGACCTGCGCCTACACCAACCACACCATCCTGGCCGAGGCTCTGGAGAAGTGGCCCCTGGCCTATCTTGAGACGGTGGCCCCCCGGCTGGTCCCCATCATCCGGGAGCTGGACCGCCGGGCCCGGGAGGCCTGCCCCGACCCCCGCACCGCTATCCTGGACGGCCAGAGCCGGGTCCACATGGCCCACATGGACATCCACTTCGGCTTCTCGGTGAACGGGGTGGCCGCCCTCCACACGGAGATTCTGAAGACCAGCGAGCTGAAGCCCTTCTATGACCGGTATCCGGAGAAGTTCCGCAACGAGACCAACGGGATCACCTTCCGCCGGTGGCTGGAGGACTGCGACCCCGAGCTGGCCGGCCTCATCGACGGCTGTATCGGCCGGGGATGGCGGCGGGACGCCTGGGAGCTGGAGGGGCTGCTGGCCTTCCGGGAGGACGCGGGGGTGCTGGACCGGCTGCTGGCGGTGAAAGCGGCCAACAAGGACCGGCTGTGCCGGGACCTGCTGGCCCGGCAGGGGGCGGAGGTGGACCCCATGTCGGTGTTCGACATCCAGGCCAAGCGGCTCCACGAGTACAAGCGGCAGCAGATGAACGCCCTGTACGTCATCCACCAGTACCTGGAAATCAAGGCGGGGCGGCTGCCGGAGCGGCCGGTGACGGTGCTCTTCGGGGCCAAGGCGGCCCCCGCCTATGTGATGGCCAAGCACATCATCCACCTGATTTTGTGCCTGAGCCGGCTGGTGGAGGCCGACCCCCAGGTGCGGCCCTGGCTGCGGGTGGTGATGGTGGAGAACTACAACGTCACCTGGGCCGAGCGGCTCATCCCCGCCTGCGACCTGTCCGAGCAGATCTCCCTGGCCTCCAAGGAGGCCAGCGGCACCGGCAATATGAAGTTCATGGCCAACGGGGCGGTTACCCTGGGCACCCTGGACGGGGCCAATGTGGAGATCGCCCAGCTGGTGGGGCCGGAGAACATCTACACCTTCGGGGCCTCCAGCGACCAGGTCATCGCCCTGTACCGGGGGAGCGAGCCCGACGGCCGGAGCTACCGCCCCCTGGACTATTATCACCGCCCGGCGGTGGAGCGGCTGGTGGACTTCCTGGTGTCCCCGGAGCTGCTGGCCATCGGCGACCCGGTGAGCCTGTCCACCCTGTGGCGGGACATGAAGGGGAAGGACTGGTTCATGGCCCTGCTGGACGTGGAGGAGTACATCGCCGTGAAAAACCGGGCCCTCCACGATTACGGCGACCGCCGGAGCTGGGCGAAGAAGATGCTGGTGAACGTCGCCAAATCGGGCTACTTCTCCTCCGACCGCACCATCCGCCAGTACAATGAGGACATCTGGCATCTGAAATAGGAGCTCAAATATTTACAAGGAGCCGGCGGGAATCCCCGCCGGCTCCTTGCTTCGCATTGCGCAAGTAGGATTATAGATTTCGTTTGGCAAAAAAGATGACAGCGCAGAGATACAGACCGTCCAAAAAGAAAACAACCAGAGCAAGCCACTTTAACCGGTCCAAACCGTAATGTTCCGGGAAAAGATAGGAAAGTGCGGTGGAAATTCCCAGAAACCCCAGACTCCAGTAAGTCCGCAGGAAAGAGAGGCTCCCGTATTTTTCCCGGAGGATCTGGGTGTTGACGTGTTCATGCCTGACGGATTCCGCTTGATTTTGTTCAGCGGACCTGTGGCTGCCGTGCTTGGCCGCGCTGAGCTCTTGCTGAAGGGGACGCGCCGAGAAGACCGCAACGAAGATAAGAAATACCGAGACAACGACCTTGCGAAAGATGCTGTCCACGTACAACCAGTTTAATAGGAGCAGAACCGAGGTAAGCAGCCACAGAAGCGGCAGGAATTTAGTTCGATTCATGGATACCACCTTCCAAATGGCGTATTGAATTGATTAGATGAACATTGGGACCGCCCCCTGCCGTGAAAGCACCAACAATTTATCTCACTAGCATCATAAATCATTTCGTTTAAAATGTCAACAAAAGCCCGGAAAATAAAGGACAAACTATTCGATTTCACGAAGAATGAAAGAGGGGCAGGACAGCGCGAGCGTTCCGGCTTCCCAGCTCCGCTGAATTCCCGCTTTTTGTCTACTTTTCCGAAAGAAAAAGCTGTCTTTTTCCCGGCGGCTATGGTAAGATAGTCCCCGAATCACACTGACCATGGAAAAGGAGCAAGCTATGATCACCGTTACCGATTTGAGTTTGAACTACAGCGGCACCCCGCTGTTCTCCCACGTGGACCTGCAGTTCCTGCGGGGCAACTGCTACGGCATCATCGGCGCCAACGGGGCCGGCAAGTCCACCTTCCTGAAGATCCTGTCCGGCCAGCTGGAGCCCACCACCGGCGAGGTCTCCGTCCTGCCCAACATCCGCATGTCGGTGCTGAAGCAGGACCAGAACGCATACGACGCCTACAACGTCATGGACACGGTCATCATGGGAAACCAGCGCCTGTACGACATCGGCAAGCAGAAGGAGGCCCTCTACGCCAAGGAGGAGATGACCGACGAGGACGGGATGCTGGCCTGCCAGCTGGAGGAGGAGTACGCCGAGCT
>CALWYA010000019.1 GCA_944385645.1 uncultured Oscillospiraceae bacterium | reverse complement strand
GCTGGGCTTCGGGGGGGGCCCCATAATAGCCCCCCCTTGTGAAAGGAGGTGGCCCGAAGGGCCGGGGGATTCCGTTGATCGGAAATAGGACAGGTCGCCCCCTCATCCGGCCCAGTGTGCGCACTGGGCCACCTTCCCCCCAGGGGGAAGGCAAGGGCCGCCGAAGGCGGCGGACCCTACAGGTGATTGCTGGAGGCAGGGCGGACACATAGGTCCGCCCCTACGAGGCATCACGTTCCGTCATCGCCCAATTCCTAATCCCTAACTCCTAATTCCTAATTCATTCTGCATTCTGCATTTTTATCTCCTATCTCCTATCTCATATCTCCTATCTAAACTCTTCACTCTCCACTCTCAACTCTCCCCTCTCCCTCCCCTTGGGCGCGCCGCCGCAGCAGGGACAGGGGCGGCACAGAGCGGGGCAGGGTCAGGGTGAAGGGCATCTGGGGGGTGCGGACCTGGTCCAGGGGGGCGCCGGTCTCGTCCCGGAGGTCCTCCGCCCGGAAGGCCACAGGGGCCACTCCGGGGCCCACCAGCTCCAGCTCGTCCCCCCGGGCAAACTTGTTGTTCAGGGTGAGCCGGGCTCGGCCCGCCCCGTCGCAGTCCACCACCTTGGCCACGATCTGCCAGCCCCGGACATACCGGGCGTCCCCGGTGTACTGCCCCGGCTGCCCAAAGTAGAAGCCAGTTGAGTAGGGCCGGTGGCTGACGTGCTCCACCTCGTCCCGCCAGACGGGGTCCAGGGGCTCCCCCGCCAGGGCGGCGTCCAGGGCGTGGCGATAGGCCCCGGTGACCACGGCGGCGTAGTAGGCCGACTTGGCCCGGCCCTCCAGCTTGATGGAGTCCACCCCCGCCGCCAGCAGCTCCGGGATGTGGTCGATCATGCACATGTCCCGGGAGTTCAGGATGTAGGTCTCCCCGTTCTCCTCGAAGACGGGAAAGAACTGCCCCGGCCGCTTCTCCTCCACCAGGGCGTACTGATACCGGCAGGGCTGGGCGCAGGCCCCCCGGTTGGCGTCCCGGCCGGTCATGTAGTTGCTGAGCAGGCACCGGCCCGAGTAGCTCACGCACATGGCCCCGTGGGCGAACACCTCGAGCTCCAGCTCCCGGGGGGTCCGGGCCCGGATCTCCGCCACCTCCTCCAGGGACAGCTCCCGGGCCAGGATGACCCGGCTGGCCCCCAGGTCGTGCCAGGCCCGGGCGGCCACGTGGCTGACCACGCTGGCCTGGGTGGAGATGTGGACGGCCACGCGGGGGGCGTGCCGCCTGGCCAGGGCCAGGGTGCCCACGTCGGCCAGGATGACCGCGTCCACCCCCGCCCCGTCCAGGAACTCCAGCCACTCCGGCAGCCGGTCGGCCTCGCCGCACCGGGGCATGGTGTTGCAGGTCACGTGGACCCGGATGCCCCTGCCGTGGCAGAAGGCCACCGCCCGCTCCAGCTGTTCCGGAGTGAAGTTGTCCGGGGCGGAGCGCATACCAAACTCGCTCCCCGCCAGATATACCGCGTCGGCCCCATAGGCCGCCGCCATCTCCAGCCGCTCCCAGTCCCCCGCCGGGGCGAGCAGCTCCATCCTGTGCTCCATGTGGTCCACCTCTGTCTAATGGAATGGGCGGGGGCGAACGCCCCCGCCCATGCGTCTGTTACTGATACCGCTCCTGGCTGGCCAGGAAGTTTTGCAGCTGGTCGTAGGTCTGGAAGAAGGAGTGGGTCCCGTCGTCCCCCAGGGCATAGTAGAAGTAGTCCGTGTCCGCCGGGTTCAGGGCGGCGGTGATGGACTCCATGCCCGGATTGGCGATGGGTCCGGGGGGCAGCCCCTTGTACAGATAGGTGTTGTAGGGGGAGTCGATGTTCCGGTCGTCGGCGGTGGGCTCGCGGCCCCCGTTGATATAGACCAGGGTGGCGTCGATATTCAGATAGCCCGCCGTCTCCGCCTGGGGGTTGTTCAGCCGGTTGTAGATGACCGAGGCGATGTCCGTCTGGTCGCTGCCGTCGGTCTCCCGCTCGATGAGGGAGGCGATGGTCAGGATCTCCCGGAGGGTATAGCCCGAGTCGGCCACCTTCTGGCGCAGGTCCTCGTCGTACAGCTCGTCAAAGCGCACCAGCATCCGGTTGATGGCGTACAGGGGGCTGTGGGGGGTGTAGAACTCGTAGGTGTCCGGGTAGAGGAAGCCCTCCAGGCGGTTGACCTCCCCCAGGGGGATGTCCTGGAGGAAATCGAAGGCGTAGTCGTGCTCGGCGGCCTCCTGCTCCAGGTCCTCCACGCTGGCCACCCCCTTCTCCTCCAGCAGCGCGAAGATCTGCTGGGTGGTCATGCCCTCGGGGATGGTCACCGAGACGGTGGCCTTGGTGGCCGAATTGGCGCTCATGCCGTTGAGCAGAGCCCGGTAGTCCATGTCGGTGTTCAGGGTGTAGGTGCCCATGGTCACCTCGTCGTCCCCGCCAGTGACGGCGGCGAACAGGCGGAAGAGCCACTTGTACTCGATGAGCCCCTCTTCCTTCAGCCGGTCCGTCACGTCGCCGAAGCTGTCCTCGCTGGAGATGGTGATGGTCACCGACTTCTCCTCCTTGTTCAGGGCCAGCAGGTCCCCCGCCAGGATCCAGCCGATACAGGCCAGCAGGATGGAGGCCCCGATGACCCCCGCCACATACAGCACCACAAAGCTGGCGGTGCGGCCGGTGGAGGGGCGTCTGCTTCTCTGTGCCCGGCCGGCGCGGCGCTCCCCCGAACGGACAGCGCGCTCCTCCCGGTGCCTGGGCTCATACTCTCGATGCTGCGGCATAGGTACAACTCCTAACAGCGGGTCCCCGCCCGGGGACCCAGGATTGAAAATTTTCTCCCGCCCCTGTCACCGGGGACAGGCCGGGGCCATAGAATGGTACAGAACGCGGGGCCCGGCGGGCCCGGCAGATCAAGTGAGGTGAATGCGAATGTTCTGTGGGAACAGCGGATGGGGCGGCAACGGCGCCCTGTGGATCATCCTGCTGCTCATCCTCCTGTGCGGATGCGGCGGCTGGAGCGGCAGCGGCTGCGGGTGCGGCAGCAACTGCGGCTGCGGCTCCAACAACAACTGCGGCAGCGGCTGCAACGACGACTGCACCTGCTGCTGAAGGGGCTACACAGCGCGCGGGCGGGGGAGCGATCTCCCGCCCGTCCGCCCGTTTTCACAGGGACAGGCTCTCCTGTTCCGTGATCAGCAGGTCCACCCAGCTGTCGTGGGCCTCGGTGGGCACCCGGTCCTGAAGGACCAGCCCCCGGCACAGGCCCACCCGGAAGCCGGAAAAATCGGCCAGCCACCGGTCATAGTATCCCCCGCCGAAGCCCAGGCGATAACCCCGCCGGTCATAGCACACCGCCGGCACCAGGGCCAGGCCGATCTCCGCCTTGTCCATCAGGGGGCAGTCCTCCCCCGGCTCGGAGATACCGAAGGACACCTGGACCAGGGGCCTGTCCGGGTCGTACCGGCGCACCTCCATCCGGTGCTCCGGCAGCATCCGGGGCAGGCCCACCGCCTTGCCCCGGCGGACCAGCTCGGCCACCAGGGCGCCGGTCTCCGGCTCCTTGCCGGGGATGCCCCAGAAGGCGAAGACCGCCTTGGCCGCCTCCACCTGGGGCAGGGCCAGGAAGCGGGCGAACAGGGCCGCGTCGCTCTCCCGGCGCTCCCGGTCGGTCATGGCGTTCAGCTGCCGGCGCACCTGGGCGCGCAGCTCCTTCTTCTCCAGATCAATAGCAGACGCCACGGCGCACCTCCGCTGCTTTCTCTCTCCCGGCCAGCGCCTCTACCAGGGCCAGGCCGAAGTCGAAGGAGGCCCCGGCGGCCCGGGCGGTGATGAGCTTGCCGTCCACCACCACTGGCTCCTCCGGGCAGGGGACGGCCCCGGTGAGATGGTCCTCCATGCCGGGGTAGCACACCGCCCGCTTCCCCCGCAGACAGCCCGTTTTGGCCAGCAGGGTGGGGGCGGCGCAGATGGCGGCGATCCAGATGTCCCGATCGGCGGCCTCCTGGAGCAGGGCGGCCACCACCGGCTCCCCGGCCAGATTGCGCACCCCCACCCGGCCCCCGGGCAGGACGAACATATCCGCCTTGGTCAGATCCACCTGGGCCACGTTCAGGTCGGCCTTCACCCAGATCCCGCGGCCCCCCACCGCCTCGCTCCCCCACAGGGAGACCAGGGCGGTGTCAATGTCCGCCCGGCGCAGCAGGTCGGCGGGCACCAGGGCCTCCGCCTCCTCGAAGCCGTCGGCCAGCAAGATGTATACCATAGTGTGACCTCCTTATCCGCGTGCTCTGCGTGTTCCGGTGTTTTCGCTCCCGCGGGGCGGGAGCCCATGAATACACAGTGTTATTTTTTCTTCCATTTCTCCCCTGCGGCTTTTACCAGCACCAGGGGGAGCTTGGCCATGCGGCCCGCCCGCTGGGGCTCCTTTTTCAGGCGGTAGGCCCACTCCAGCCCCAGCTTCCGCCAGGACTCGGGGGCCCGCTCCACCTTGCCGGCAAACACGTCCAGGGCACCCCCCAGGCCGATGGCCAGCCGGGCGCCGGTGTGCCGGCCCCACCGGGCCATCCACTTCTCCTGCTTGGGAGCCCCCAGGCAGACGAACAGCAGGTCGGGCCGGGCGGCGGCCACCTTCAGCAGCACGGTCTCCTCGTCCCGGAAATAGCCGTCCTGGGTGCCGCACAAAACGATGTCCGGGTACTGGTCCAGGATCCGCGCCCCGGCCTCTTCGGCCACCCCGGGCTTGGCCCCCAGCAGGAACAGCCGGCCCTTCTTCTCGTTCAGACACGCCAGCATGTCCTGGGCAAACTCGATGCCGGGCACCCGGCCCTTCAGGGGGGTGCCCAAAATTTTGGCGGAGTACACCACCCCGATGCCGTCCGGGAGCACCAGGTCGGCCTCGTTGAGCACCCGGCAAAACTCCGGGTCCTTCTCGGCGGCCAGGAGGAACTCCGGGTTGGGGGTGACCACATAGTGGAATTTGTCCTCCTCCAGCAGCTCCCGCCCCCGCTGGGCGGCCTCCTGCCGGGTCAGGTCGTCAAAGGCGACCCCTAAAATTTCTCGTTTCAATTTACTCCTCCGAATTTCTCCGCCCCGGACGCGCCCGGGCGGCCGCCCCGGCCGGGGCGGAGGCTTCCTCTTTTTCAACTTGATATTGTACCATGCTTCGCCCCAAAAGTCCATGAATTTTCCGTGAAAGGTTTCCCGGACCCGGATCGCCGCCCCCCGCCGCGGCGCCGTTTTCCCTGCGGGCCGCCGCGGCTGATTTTCCCTATCAGGGGGAGATGTCGAGCGCAGCGAGACAAAAGGGGTAGGGATCATCGGCCCCTACGGAACGGATCTCACTGCCGGACGGCCCCTCTCCTTCCTCTGTAACCGCCCACCCCTGTCCCCGCCCCCTCCGGGGCGGGGACAAAAAATACAACACGAAAAATCCTTCCGATTCCTGTAACCGCCCTGTAACTTGACTTCTTTCTACGACAAGTGTAGTATAAATTCAATTACTACATTTGACGAGGATGTGACCGGAATGAAACGCCTGCCCGACGCCGAGCTGGAAGTGATGAAGGCCCTATGGGCCGCCGGGGACGACGTGCCCCGCTCCGCCCTGGACGCGGGGCTGACCCCCTTCGGCTGGGCCCCCAACACGGTGAACACCTACCTCTCCCGGCTGGCGGACAAGGGCTTTGTCCGGGTCCGCCGGGCGGGGCGGGAGAACCGCTACGCCCCCCTGGTGGGCCGGGAGGAGTACCTGGCCTTTGACAGCCGGGCGGTGCTGGACCGGCTGTACGGCTCCCCCCGGAACTTCGTGGCCGCTCTGGCCCGGGAGGGGCTGAGCCGGGACGAGCTGGACGAGCTGCGGGCCCTGGTGGACCAGCTGGAGAGGGGGAAGGGCCGGTGAAGGACTTCCTTCTGGGACTGGCCGAGGTGGCCCTGGGCGGCTCGGCCGCCATCCTCCTGCTGCTCCTGGCGGGGCGGCTGCTGGGCAGCCGGGGCGGGGGCCGGGGGGGGGGGTGGGGCTGGCTGCTCCTGTGCCTGCGGCTGGCCGTTCCCTTTCCTCTGCTCCCCGAGGCCCCGGCCCCCATCCAGGTGACCGTCCCCGCCGTCACCCTCCCCTCCTCCGGCGTCGCCGCCCCGGCGCGGCCCGACCCGCTGCCGGATGAGTTCCCGGAGCCCGCCCCCGACTTCTCCGACCAGACTCCCGCCCGGGACAAGGGAGCCGAGATCCCCGCCCCGGCCGACGCCGCCCCGCCCCGGGACTGGGCGTCGGTCCTGTTCGCCCTGTGGCTGGCGGGGGCCGCCGGGGTGCTGGGCTGGAACCTGCTGGCCCACGGGCGGTTCCTCCGGTGGCTGCGCCGGTGGGCCGTGCCGGCGGACGACCCCGCGGTGATCCGGACCTTCCACCAGCTGAGCGACCGGCTGGGCCTCGCCCGCCGGCCCCGGCTGCTGGTCTGCCCCGGCTTGCGGGCCCCCATGGTGGCCGGGCTGATCCGGCCCGTCCTGCTCCTGCCCCGGGAGGCGCCGGAGGGGGAGGCCCTGACCTGCGCCCTGCTCCACGAGCTGACCCACCTGCGCCGCCGGGACATCTGGCGCAAGGCCCTGGCCCTGTGGGTGACCGCCCTGTACTGGTTCGACCCCCTGGTGTGGCTCATGGGCCGGGCCATGGAGCGGGACGGGGAGCTGGCCTGTGACGAGGCCGCCCTGAAGCGCCTGCCCCCGGAGGCCCGGGCCGCCTACGGTCGGGCGGTGTGGGAGGCGGTGGAGCGGGTGAGCCGCCCGGACTGACCCCCGGCGCAAAAAGCGCCCGCCCCGGCCGGGGCGGGCGCGCGGGCGGATCCGCCCTCAGAAGATGCTCAGATACAGGCGCTGGGACAGACGGGTGAGCACCTGGATGCCCGCCAGACTGTTGCCCTTCTGGTCCAGGGCGGGGGAGTAGATGCCGATGCCCATTTTGGTGGGGACCACGGCCATGATGCCGCCCCCCACCCCGCTCTTGGCGGGGACCCCCACGTTGACGGCGAAGTCCCCGGAGCCGTCGTACATGCCGCAGGTCATGAGGACGGCGTTCACATAGTGGGCGTACCGCCCGGGGAAGAGGCGCTGGTCACTCTGGGCTGGTTTGCCCCGGTTGGCCAGGGTGAAGCCGATCCGGGCCAGGTCCCGGCTGTTCACCGAGATGGAGCAGCACTTGAAATAGCAGTCCAGCACCTGCTCCACGTCGTCCTCCAGCATCCCGTAGGTCTGGAGCAGATAGGCCAGGGCCCGGTTCTTGCTGCCGGTGCGCCGCTCGGACTGGTACACCGCCTCGTCCAGGGCGATGTCCGGGTCGCCGGCCAGGGTGCGCACCAGCTCCAGCAGCCGCTGATACCGGTGCTCATAGCTCTCCCCCCGGATCAGGCTGCACATGGCGATGGCCCCCATGTTCACCATAGGGTTCAGGTGGTCGCTGAGCAGGGTCTGGTCGGTCATGTTGATGGCGTCGAAGGGCTTGCCCGTGGCCTCCACCCCCACCCGGGAGCGGACGTACTCCTCCCCGTTGTCCATCAGGGCCAGGAGCAGCAGCATGGGCTTGACCACGCTCTGGATGGTGAATCGCTTCTCCGCGTCCCCCGCCTGATAGTGCCGCCCGTCGCTGCACTGCACGCAGATGCCCAGGCCGGCGGGGTCGCTCTTGGCTAGCTCGGGGATGTAGGAGGCCACCTTCCCCTCCCGGGTGAAGGGCCGGCACTCCTCCAGCAGCTGCTCCAGCAGTTCTTCCATAGTCTCTGCCTCCTATGTGGTTCTCTCATCCGACAATAACCGGTTTCGTTCGGTCCCCCCATTGTACCCAAGGGGACCGGCCTTGTCAACCGGGCGGGCGCACACTGTGCGCCCCTGCAAGCAACAACGGACGAAGCGTGCAACCGATACCCCCCTCATCCGTCACCGCCTGCGGCGGTGCCACCTTCCCCTAAGGGGGAAGGCAAAGGGCGCGCCGAGTCGTCGCGCCCCACGCAGATGGGGCGTTGTCCGCAGGGGCGCCCTCCGGGCGCCCGCGGGCGGCCACACGGGGCCGCCCCTACGAAAATTTCGACCCGTCCATCCTCATAGGAGCGCCCCCCAAATTCTCAATTCTCAATTCTCAATTCTCAATTATCAATTCCTAACTCCTAACTCCTAATTCCTAATTCATTCTGCATTCTGCATTTTTTATCTCCTATCTCATATCTCCTATCTCCACTCTCCACTCTTCACTCTCCACTCTCCCGAAAGGCGGTGCTTCCCATGATGCCCTCCATGATGCCCCCCAGAACTCCCTTCTCCACCCCCCTGTCCGGCTCGGCCAAAGAGGCCAGGCTGCGGCTGCTCCACATCCCCCAGGGCCCCAAGAAGGGCCCGCCCGCCCCGCTGGTGGCCCTGCTGGTGGCCGCCGCCCTGCTGTGCGTGGGGCTGGTGTCCTGCCAGACCGAGGAGACGCCTTCCCCGGACGGCACCCCTGTCCCCACCGCCTCGGCGTCGGAGGCCCAGGCGGTGCTGGCCGCCCTTTCCCCCTACGCCCAGGGGGTGGACGACGCCGGCGGGCTCCGGGGGGAGCTGCTGGCCGTCCTGGGGGACGGGCCCAGCCTGGCCGCCGCCTGGTTCTATGACTACTACCCCCACTACGCCCTGGTGATCGCCGCCCTGGACGAGGGTGGCGCGGTGGCGGGGGATCCCTACGTGGTGACCGGCACCAAGGGCCGCCACTGGGACAGGTGGTAGTCCTCAATCTTCAGATCCCCACGGTCCAGAGCGGCCAGAATATCCTGGCACCAGGGCACCAGCAGCCACACGATGGTACACCGCTCGGAGGAGGCAGCCTCAAAGATGGCCTGGGGGGAGTTGCCCTTCAGAAGCACGGCCTTGCTGCCGGTAAACAGGGAGCCGAACCAGTGCATTTTGGCGCCCGTGTGGTAGAGGGGCGGAATGCATAAAAATACATCTTCGTGGGTGGTCTCGTGGTGGATGGCCTCCATCCGGGCGGACTGAGCCAGAGCGTGGTGTTTAAGCAGAATGGCCTTGGGGAATCCGGTGGTGCCGGAGGAGTAGTAGATGGCGGCCTCGTCCTCGTCGTCGATGAGCACCTTGGGGGCCATGGAGGAGCAGTTGGCGGTGGCCCGGTGGTAGTCCTCGGCAAAGGAGGGGCAGGTGTCTCCCACAAAGAAGAGGAGCATCTGGTGGGAAATCTTGGGGACGATGGTCTCCACACGGCCGATGAATTCCGGGCCGAAGAACAGCACGTCCACATCCGCCAGCTTCAGGCAGTAGTCGATCTCCTCGGAGGTGTAGCGGAAGTTCAGAGGCACCGCAATGGCACCGGACTTTAAAATGCCGAAGTAGATGGGCAGCCATTCCAGGCAGTTCATCAGCAAAATGGCCACCTTCTGCCCCTTGCGGATGCCCCGGCTGAGCAACATATTGGCCACCCGGTTGGCCTTTTCGTCAAAGACGGACCAGGTGATCTCCCGGCGGTAGGGGGCGGAGGAGGTGGGCTGGATGAGCTCGTACTCCTTCCAGGTCACCCGCTGCTGCTCCTGGATTTCAGGGTTAATTTCCACCAGGGCGCTCTCCTCGCCGTAGAGCTTGCTGTTGCGCTCCAGCAAATCGGTAATAGGCATAGCCGATCCTTCCTTTCAAACCGGGGGAAACCCCGGAAACACTTCGCTGAGTTTAAGCTTTAAACCGTTGAAGTATCATAACTCATTTTTCCGGAAATGTCAAGAGGGCGGGGCGTCCATGGAAAAAAGGGCGGCCGGCCCCACAGGGCCGGCCGCCGGTGTGCCGCGTTTATTTGGGATAAAAGCACAGTATCACCAGAGGGATACAGAGAACAGCCACAACCAGAGCCCATGCAGTCCCTGTCATGGTCTCTGTCTGGAACCCCAGGGAAAAAAGGGCGTGAATCCATGGATGGCGGGTTCCTGTCTTATCCCCGCCGCGCTGAAGCGACCGCTTCCGAATCAGCCAGTACAACTGACAAAGCGCTGCGTGAACGAACCACAGGAGGATCAGGACAAAGACGACCCATTTGGCGGTATATGCATGTTTGTACCATGGACTGGAGTACAGGGCGCGGTGAATCATAACCAGCAGAACCACAAAGGCCGCTGAGAAAAATGTATTTCGATTTTTCTTCTTCATTTTCACTTTATTGTGCTTTAAAGTGGCGTACGATGATCAACAGCAAATAAAAATTCATCGTATTCAGGATCTGCATAAAATTCAAACATATTGGAAGTTTGGGGTCGGGATGTCAAAACAGGGGATTTATAATACATCAACTTTTTATAATAGACAGTAGGTATGTGATCTGCTGCTAAGTTAGTTGCAAAATCAATTAGTGGTGGTACAGCTACACCGACTAAGCCTAATAATGCAGCATACCATCCAGCGGCATCGATGACAGTTGTTGTCACATCACCATATTTTGTATCATAATGTACCCATTCAAATTCAGTATTTGGAGTAGCAACAAAATTTTGAGAATCTATTACTGTCTTGTTGATTGGAACCTCCGGCACTTGCGAAATGGTCACGCCATCCATTTTTAAAGTACCTGACGCAAAATCATATACGACAACATGGCGTTGTCCGTCTTTGATATAGCTTACGGTCCTCGCTTTATCATTTTCCTGCAGGCTGAAAGTAATATCTTCGTTTTCAATATTCACGACATAAGTTTTTGGCTGATAGGAATCATCGTTGCTTGCAGAGACAGCAAAAACGGACACTGACAGAAGCATAGACACGGTTAGTACTAAACTCAAAATCTGCTTTAAAGTTTTCACTTTTATGCTCCTTCCTTTTTAACTTGTCTGCCTACTGATCCAAAATACTGTTGTCGCGGTTTTTCAGGCTCTACCGTTTGCCTCCATTAGCCCATTGTTCTGCTCCTTTCGTTGCCCTCGTGGGAGTGGGATAGTTTGGATTAGCTGCCAAATATATTGTACTGTATCATTAAAAATTTGTCAAGTTGTCAAAAAGAACAGCTGTGCAGAGAATGGGGTGAAATGGCCGCAAGCTGCCTTTATCAAGCGAGGTTAAGAAAACCGCGGCCCCGCCGCCGCTGATGCAAATGACGCGGACGATGTGCGCCGCAGGAAGAAACGGTGCTGAGCGGAGTGGAGGACCGGCCTGCCGGCGTGGAAAAAAGCGCCTTATGGCAACGGACAATTTTTACTTGACAAACGGCGGCTTGGGTGTATAATGCAAGTAAATAAACGCATAGACGAAGACAAAGTAGGGCGCGGCTCAGTCAGTGCAGAGAGTCTCCGGCGGTGAGAGGAGACCTGGCCCCGCGGCTGAAATTTCATCTTCCGAGCTGTCCGAGGAACGGCCAGATGGCTAAGTAGAGCGGAACGGGGCCTCCCGTTACAGGGGCAGGGTGTTGTTGGATACCCGATGAGGCCGCCTTCGTGAGTGGGCGGTAAATAGAGGTGGTACCGCGGGAGAGATTCCCGTCCTCTGGCAGCCCTTGGGGCGTCAGAGGTTTTTTTGTGTCCATTTTCCCGAAAATGGCACAAAAAACACCGGTCTCCCCCTTTACTCTTTCACTTTTATGTGCTACACTTTAAGGGAATAAACTCCCCTGTGGGGCAAAAAGGAGTGATTTCCGGTGAAAGGGGAAAAACGGGAGCGGAGCCTGGCCCTGTATGAGACCATCCTGAAGCTTCGGAACATGGACGAGTGCGTCCGCTTCTTCGAGGACCTGTGCACCCCCGGCGAGCTGCGCTCCATGGAGCAGCGGTTCGACGTGGCGGTGTACCTCCAGGAGGGGCTGGTCTATCTGGACATTCTGGAAAAGACCGGGGCCAGCAGCGCCACCATCAGCCGGGTGCGCCGGTCCATGCTGGACAACGGCGCCGGCGGGGTCATGCAGGAGGTCATCCGGCGGGAGCGCCTGCCGGAGGGACAGGGGGAGAAGGAGCCCTGAGGGCGCTGTCCCCCGTTCCCCGCCCGGGGCGGGGAAGCAAAAAACATGAGTTTGGGAACGCGGGATCCAATCGGGCGTTCCAGAGAAAGTGGGGAGCGAATGATGAAACAACTGATGCTGGGCAACGCCGCCGTTGCCCGGGGCCTGTACGAGGCGGGGTGCTGCGTGATCTCCAGCTACCCCGGCACCCCCAGCACCGAGATCACCGAGGAGGCCGCCAAGTACGACGAGATCTACTGCGAGTGGGCCCCCAACGAGAAGGTGGCCATGGAGACCGCCTTCGGCGCCTCCCTGGCGGGGAAGCGGTCCTTCTGCGGCATGAAGCACGTGGGGCTGAACGTGGCCGCCGACCCCCTGTTCACCATGTCCTACACTGGGGTGAACGGCGGGGTGGTCATCGGGGTGGCCGACGACGCGGGGATGCACTCCTCTCAGAACGAGCAGGACTCCCGCCACTACGCCCAGGCCTCCAAGATCCCCATGCTGGAGCCCAGCGACAGCGCCGAGGCCCTGGCCTTTGCCAAGCTGGCCTATGAGCTGTCCGAGCAGTTCGACACCCCGGTGCTGCTGAAGATGTGCACCCGGGTGGCCCACTCCCAGTCCCTGGTGGAGACCGCCGACCGGGCGGAGCGGGCCCCCATCCCCTATGAGAAGAACATCGCCAAGTACGTGATGATGCCCGGCAACGCCATCCGCCGCCACCCGGTGGTGGAGGAGCGCACCCGGAAGCTGACCCAGTACGCCGAGACCGCCCCCATCAACCGGGTGGAGGAGGGGTCCGACCACTCCATGGGCATCATCACCGCCAGCACCTCCTATCAGTATGTGAAGGAGGTCTGCGGCGACCGCTACCCCGTGCTGAAGCTGGGCATGGCCTGGCCCATGCCGGTGCAGCTGATCCGGGACTTCGCCGCCCAGGTGGACAAGCTGGTGGTGGTGGAGGAGCTGGACCCCTTCATCGAGGACCACTGCCGCGCCCTGGGGCTGGACCCGGTGGGCAAGGAGCTGTTCCCCCTGGAGGGGGAGTTCTCCCAGAATCTGGTGGCCCAGAAGCTGGGGCAGCCCGTGCCCCAGGGGGCCGTCCTGGAGGAGGCCATCCCGCCCCGTCCCCCGGTCATGTGCTCCGGCTGCCCCCACCGCGGACTGTTCTATACCCTGAACAAGAACAAGTGCACCGTCCTGGGCGACATCGGCTGCTACACCCTGGGGGCCGTCGCCCCCCTGGCCGCCATGGACATGACATTGTGCATGGGCGGCTCGGTGAGCGGCATCCACGGCTTCAACAAGGCCCTGGGGGCCGAGAGCGAACACAAGACGGTGGCCGTCATCGGCGACTCCACCTTCATGCACTCCGGCATGACCGGTCTGGCCAACATCGCCTATAACCAGTCCAACTCCACCGTCATCATCCTGGACAACTCCATCACCGGCATGACCGGCCA
>CALWYA010000018.1 GCA_944385645.1 uncultured Oscillospiraceae bacterium | reverse complement strand
CGGGCCGGTGAGGCCGATTCCCCCTATCAGGGGGAAATGTCGAACGAAGCGAGACAAAAGGGGTAGGGATCACCGGCCCCTACGGATAACGACGACCCGGCATCGCTGTAGGGGCCGCCGCCTTCGGCGACCCTTAGCCTTCCCCCCACAGGGGGGAAGGTGGCATTTGCGGAGCAAATGACGGATGAGGGGGCGGACGAGAGGGGTATTACTTTTGTGGGCACCCTCATCAGTCTCGCTTCGCTCGACAGCTTCCCCCTTCCAGGGGGAAGCCTTTTTGCCGTCCCCGCCGCGGCGGACCCTCCTCCGTTCCAATTGATTCACCGCATTTTACTTGTCATTTCCTCCGCCCTGCACTATAATAAAATCACCGCCGGGCGCGGGGCCCGGGTGCGAGATTTTGACGAAAGGGAGAACGCTATGACAGCCAGCGAGAAAAAAGAGCTGATGACGGCGGCCTGCCGCGTCCGGATGGACATCATCCGGGCGGTCCACGCCGCCAAGTCGGGCCATCCCGGCGGGAGCCTGTCCGCCGCCGACCTGTTCACCTATCTGTACCAGAGGGAGCTGCGGGTGGACCCCGCGAACCCCAAGTGGGCCGACCGGGACCGCTTCGTTTTGTCCAAGGGCCACACCGCCCCGGGGCTGTACGCCGTCCTGGCCGAGCGGGGCTTCTTCCCCGTGGAGGAGCTGGAGACCCTGCGCCACATCGGCAGCGACCTCCAGGGCCACCCCAACATGAACGAGACCCCGGGGGTGGACATGTCCACCGGCTCCCTGGGCCAGGGCATCTCCGCCGCCTGCGGCATGGCCCTGTCCGCCAAGTACCTGGGCAAGGACTGCCGGGTATACGCCCTGCTGGGGGACGGGGAGATCCAGGAGGGGGAGGTGTGGGAGGCCTTCATGTTCGCCCACCACTACCAGCTGGACAACCTGTGCGCCGTCATCGACAACAACGGTCTGCAGATCGACGGGAACATCGCCGACGTGATGAGCCCCTACCCCATCCCGGACAAGCTCCGGGCCTTCGGCTGGGCGGTGGCCGAGATCGACGGCCACGACTTCGACCAGATGGAGACCGCCTTCGCCCAGGCCAAGGCCACAAAGGGCGTCCCCTTCGCCATCGTCATGAAGACGGTGAAGGGCAAGGGGGTCAGCTTTATGGAGAACCAGGCGGGCTGGCACGGCAAGGCCCCCAACGACCAGGAATATGAGACCGCCATGGCCGAGCTGCGGGCCCGGCTGGCAGAAGTGGAGGCGATGTGAGATGGCCGACGTGAAAAAGATCGCCACCCGGGACAGCTACGGCGCCGCCCTGGTGGAGCTGGGACAGGAGCACGAGGACGTCATTGTCTTTGACGCCGATCTGGCCGGGTCCACCAAGTCCGGGGTGTTCAAAAAGGCGTTCCCCAACCGGCACTTCAACTGCGGCATCGCCGAGGGCAACATGATGGCGGTGGCCGCCGGGGCGGCGGCCATGGGGCTGGTGCCCTTCGCCTCCAGCTTCGTCATGTTCGCCGCCGGCCGGGCCTTCGAGCAGGTGCGCAACTCCATCGGCTATCCCCACCTGAACGTGAAGATCTGCGCCAGCCACGGCGGCCTGTCGGTGGGGGAGGACGGGGCCTCCCACCAGTGCTGCGAGGACTTCGCCCTCATGCGGTCCATCCCCGGCATGGTGGTCATGTGCCCCGCCGACGACGTGGAGGCCCGGGCCATGGTGAAGGCCGCCTATGAATACCAGGGCCCGGTGTACATCCGCCTGGGCCGCTCCGCCGTCCCCGTGTTCCATAAGGAGGAGGGCTACACCTTCCAGATCGGGAAGGGGGAGGCGCTGACCCAGGGCTCCGACGTGGCGGTGATCGCCACCGGCCTGATGGTGGAGCGGGCCCTGGCCGCGGGGGAGGCGCTGGCCAAGGAGGGCATCTCCGCCCGGGTCATCAACATGGCCACCATCAAGCCCCTGGACGAGGAGCTGGTGCTGAAGGCCGCCCGGGAGTGCGGCAGAATCGTCACCTGCGAGGAGCACAGCGTCATCGGCGGCCTGGGGGAGGCGGTGTGCGCCCTCCTCAGCAAGGTCTGCCCCACCCCGGTGAGCCGGGTGGGGGTGGAGGACGTGTTCGGCTGCTCCGGCCCCGCCGACCAGGTGCTGGAGTTGTACGGCCTCACCGCCGACCACATCGCCCGGGAGGCCCGGGCCCTGTGCGGGAAGTGAGCCCCTTCTCCGCAATCCCCTGATTGAACCACATACGAAACAGCGCCCCGCCGGTTCCCGGCGGGGGTTCAAAAATGCCGTTACTTTCCCGCCGCCGTGCGGCGGAAAAGTCCTCGCTGCGCTCGCTGAACACCTTGCTGCGCAAGGCGTTCAGGGCATTCGATCCCATTCGAGGCGGGCTGCCGCCCCCTCGAGCTCCCCCGCCAAGGCTTGGGCGGATTCCTCTTGACAGAGGCTTTTTGACATGCTACAGCGCCCCGCCGGTCCCCGGCGGGGCGCTGTTCTGCCCAAAAGAAACCCCCGCGCCCGAGGGCGCGGGGGAGAGGTCGGTCAGACGATGGGGTCCGCCGGGCCCAGCAGCTCCAGCCGGGGGTCGGCCTCCACCACGTCCAGCAGGTCCTCCGACACCTGGATCTCCCCCAGGTGGAGGGTATCCCGGATGCGGACGATCTTCAGACGGCTGGGGTCGTTGCCCCGGAGCACCGTGATGGCCACCCGCACCGCCTCGGCCCCGTCGGCGGCCACAAGGGGGATCTTGCAGTCGTCCAGACAGCCCAGGGCGATGTCGTTGGCGTACATGGACTCCATGTCCAGCTGGTCCAGCACCTTCCGGGTGGTGATGTCGAAGATGCCGATGCCCACCGCGTTGCCGTGGGTGGCCTCGCTCAGGTCCAGCAGCACCATACGGTTGATCTTGGGCACCGGGAGGACGAACTCGTGGAGCAGCAGGCTCTTGCCCAGGATGTTGGGGTCGAAGCCGTTGCCCGAGATGTCCTTGCCGATCTGGTCCACCACCAGCACGTCGATGTCGGGGATCATCAGCAGGGGCATATTCTGCTTGCAGATCTCCAGCAGCTCGGCCTCCCGCTCCAGCATCCGCTCGGCGGGGACGGCCTCCACCAGCAGGGTCTGGTCATAGGCGTTCTCCATGATGGCCACCCCGAAGCCCACCGGCGCCCGGGACAGGATCAGCCGGGTGGCCTCCTTCAGGGTGTCGCCGAAGTAGCTGAAGTCGGCCTGGTGGATGGCGGTGCAGCCCCGGTGGTGGCCCAGGCCGATGACCAGCATCTTGCACATGCCGCTCTGGATGTTGTCCACGAAGTCGGTGTGCAGCTTCACCCGGTTGATGGGGATCACCAGGTCCACGTCCTCCAGACAGGTCTTGTCGAAGTAGACCTGGATGCCCCGGCTGGTCTCGCCCAGCAGCTCTACGTCGTTGCTGGCCCGCACGGGGACGCCCATGGCCTCGTCGGTGATGCCGTAGGTGTGCAGCACCTGGAGCTGCCCCTGGACGCTGCCGCCGCCGTGGCTGCCCATAGCGCCCAGGATGAAGGGCTCGGCCCCCAGCTGTTTCAGCTCGTCCACCACGCACTTGACGATACGGGACAGGTTCCGGATGCCCCGGCTGCCCACCCCCAGGGCCACCTTCATGCCGGGCTTGACCCGGCTGCGGATCTCCTCCCGGGCGAACTGGGCGCGCACGGCGCCCTCCACGTCCTCCAGGTGGTCCTGTTTGAAGTGCTGCCGCACCCGGTACATGGGGGGCAGGGGGCGGGCGGCGTCTTCCTCTAGCAGAATTGGCATAGCGGTACTCCTTTGTTCAGAAGGGTCAGGCGCCCTTCACCAGGTTGAGCACGCCCATGGTGAGCGGCTCGCAGAAGGTGACCAGCATCAGTACCACCAGCAGGGCCAGGATGAAGCGCAGGGTGGGCTTGATCATCCGGCTCATGGGCTCCTTGGAGATGGCGGAGGCCACGAACAGGTCGATGCCGTAGGGCGGGGTGACGAAGCCGATGGCCAGGTTCATGGTCAGCATGATGCCGAAGGTGATGGGGTCCATGCCGAACTGCTCCACGATGGGCAGCAGGATGGGGGCCAGGATGATGGTGGCGGGGATGTTGTCGATCAGGCAGCCCACGCCCAGCAGCAGCAGGTTGATCAGCAGCAGGAGCAGAATCTTGCTGTCGGTCAGGCTCAGGATGGCCTCGGCGATCCGGTCGGGGATGCGCTCCATGGTCAGATAGGCGGCGAAGGCCATGGAGAAGCCCACCATGAAGGTGGTCATGCCGTTGACGTTGACGCTGTCATACAGGGAGGCGTACACGTCCTTCAGATTGAACTCGTGATAGACGAACACGCTGACGATGACGCAGTAGACCACGGCCACCACGGCGGACTCGGTGGGGGTGAAGATGCCGCTGTAGATGCCGCCCAGGATGATGACGGGGGTCAGCAGGGCCCAGAAGGCGTCGGTGAAGGAGTGCCACACGTCCTTCAGAGAGGGCATCTTGCTGGCCTTCTGATAGCCCTCCTTCTTGGAGACGATGACGCAGACCACCATCAGGGCGATGCCCATCAGGATGCCGGGCAGCACGCCGGCGATGAACAGGTCGCTGATGGACTCGCCCACCACGACCGCGTAAATGACGAAGGGAATGCTGGGGGGAATGATGACGCCGATGGTGCCGGCGGCGCCGGCCAGGGAGGCGCTGAAGGCCTTGTCATAGCCGCGCTTGGTCATCTCGGGGATCATGAAGCCGCCGATGGCCGAGGTGGTGGCCACTGCGGAGCCGGAGATGGCGGCGAAGATCATGCAGGCCAGGGTGGTCACGATGCCCAGGCCGCCGGTGATCCAGCCCAGCAGGGTGTCGCAGAAGTTGACGATCCGCCGGGCCACGCCGCCGCTGCTCATCAGGTTGCCGGCCAGCATGAAGAAGGGAATGGCCATCAGGGGGAAGGAGTCCACGCCGGTGATGGCGTTCTGAGTGATCAGAGCCACGGGGGTGTTGGAGAAGAACACCAGGGTGACCAGGGTGGCCATGCCGATGGCGTAGCCGATGGGTACGGTGAGCACCACCAGCAGAATAAACGTTCCAAACAGTACGGCAATATCCATTATGCGTTGCCCTCCTTGCCTTCCGCGGGCTTGTCGGCCGCGTCATCCAGCGGCTCCCTGCCCGTCAGTTTCCGAATGTCGCCCACCATGTGGCCGATGACCCGCAGCCCCACGATCAGCTGGCTGAGGGGCAGGGACAGGTACACGATCCACATGGGGAGGCGAAGGGCCACAGAGAGGTTGCCCCGGGTCATCATGGAGGACACCATGTCCCAGCCAAAGATCACCAGGAACACGCAGAAGGCCAGCATCAGAATGTTGGAGAACAGGTCCAGCCCCACCTTGGCCTTGCCGTGGAGGGCGTTGGACAGCATGTCCATCCGGATGTGCTCCTTGCTCTTCATGGAAATGCTGGTGCCCATCCAGATCAGCCAGATGAAGATGTACCGGGCCAGCTCCTCGCTCCAGGTGAGGGAGTTGTTCAGCACATACCGGAAAATGACCTGGACGAAGATCAGGATGGTGGAAAAAGCCAGGGCAAATACCAGAATGTGGGATTCCAGTTTGTCATAAAGTTCCACGATTTTTTTCATACTACATACTCCTAATATACTCCGGTCTCCTTGGGATGGAAAAGGGCGGGCGTCCAAAGGATGTTTGGACGCCCGCCCGGATACGGACCGGCACAGGCCGCGCGCGCGGCAGTCAGCAGTCCGTCAGCGGGGATCCGGCGGCATGCCAGCAGGGGCTGGCGCCGCGTACCGTCCTTGTCTGTCTATGTACCGCGGTACCGCCCGGACCTGCCGGAGCAGGTCCTCCCGCCGCGCTGTGGCGATGGGAACTCAGCGATACTGGGCGACAGCGTCCATGACGTCCTGGCCGAAGTCCTCGGCGGCGGTGTCATACATGGGGGCGACAGCGTCCACGAAGGTGGCCTTCTCCTCGTCGGTCAGATAGGTGACCTCCATGCCCTCGTCAGCCAGGCGCTGGATGTACTCGTCGTTCTCGGTGACCTCCAGCTCTCTCTGGTAGTCCACCAGATAGTCCTGGGCGCCCTTGTCGACGATGGCCTTGGCCTGCTCGTCCAGGCCGTTGTAGAAGTCGGTGTTGATGATGATGGTGCAGAAGTCATAGATGTGCTCGGTGGTGCTCAGGTACTTCTGGACCTCCTGGAACTTGGACTCGTAGATCAGGGAGGCGGGGTTCTCCTCGCCGTCGACGGTGCCCTGCTGCAGGGCGGTGAACAGCTCAGAGAAGCTCATGGGGGTGGCGTTGGCGCCCATCAGATCGAACATGGTCACGAACATCTCGTTGGACATGCAGCGCATCTTCAGGCCGGCCAGGTCCTCCACGGTGTGGACGGGACGGGAGTCGTTGGTCATGTTGCGGATGCCGTTGAAGTTGTAGCCCAGGTTGGTCAGGCCCACGTTGGCGTCCAGCAGCTTCTGGTCCAGCAGCTGGCCCAGCTCGCCGTCCACGGCGGCGAAGGCGTCCTCAGGGCTGGTGAACAGATAGGGCATGGCCAGGATGCCGAAGGCGGGCACATAGGTGTTCATGACGCTGGCGGAGGGGGCGACCATGGTCAGAGTGCCCATGGCCACGGACTCCAGCATGGCCTCGTCGCCGCCCAGCACGCTGTTGGGGTGGATCTCCACCTGGATGGCGCCGCCGGACTCGGCCTCGACGTACTTCTCGAACTCCAGGCAGGCCCGGTGCAGGGAGTGGTTCTCAGAGCAGATGTGGCCCAGAGAGATGGTGTACTCGCCGCCGGTGTACCCGCTGTCGCCGGCGGGGGTGCTGGTGCTGGGAGTGCTGGTGCTGGGGGTGCTGGTGCTGGGGGTGGAGGTGTCGCCGCCGCCGCAGGCCACCAGGGACAGCGCCATGGCGGAGGCCAGGAGGATGCTCAAGACTTTCTTCATTTCATTTTCTCCTTTCGTTCTCTTCGCTTTTTGGGTCGTGCTTCAAATTAACTTTGAAAGCGGGTCACAGGATGGTGATGGTCCCGTTGTCCGCGTCCAAAGATAATTCCATACCGGTCTGCACTTCCTGGAAGAAAGCGGGGTCCACCCGGTGGACCATGGGGGTCTCCATGGCGGCCACGGCGGCCACCAGGACGGTGTCGGCCTCCTGCACCACGATGGCGGCGGGGGCGTTGCCCCGCATCATCAGCTTGTACAGGCCGTCCAGCTGGACCACCGAGCTGCCCTTGCCCGAGGGCATGATGAGAATCTTGCCCGCCACGCATTTGCCCAGGGCGTCGTGGTTGCGCTCCTTGACGATGCCGGTCTCCGGCTCCACCAGATAGAAGCAGATGGCGTCCTTGGAGACCAGGGCCTCGGCCCGCTCCACCTTGCCCTTGGTGATCTGGCTGCAGGAAAATGTCTTGCTCATTTCACTACCTCCCCGATGATGGCCGCTTCCACCGCCTCTTCCATGGGGCGGATGATGAACTCGATGTCTCGGATCTCATTGTAGTAGGCGCACTTGGGGGAGTCGGTGACGCCGACCCCGTGGTAGTAGGGCTGCCAGCAGGGGGGCACGTCGATGCAGGTGTCGGAGACGATGTGTCCGCCGGCCCGCTGGATGATGGCGTTGTAGCCCATCCGCACCGCCAGCTCCTTGGTCAGCGAGCTGACCAGCACCCACACGGGCACCTTGAACTTCCGGCCCTCGCACACCCGGGCGATGTCGGCCACCTGCCGGATGGAGATGTGGGGGCAGCCGAACATGGCGAAGTCGATCTTCTTGGGGTCCCGGCACAGCCGCTGTCTGGTGTCGGCCAGGTCGGCGTCGGTGATGGTGATGACCTCTTTGATCTTCTTGTGGCCCACGGCGGCCTCGAAGGTGGGGGCCTCGGGGGTGATGCCCTCGATGTGGTACATGGACACGCAGCCGGAGGTGTTCAGCTGGGCGCCGAAGTTCATGAAGCCCTCGGGGGTGGGGCGCTTCTTGATGCCCCGGAAGATGGGGACCTCCAGGCCCTTGTACTTCTCGGGATAGCACCAGCCCAGGATCTGATAGTCAAAGTCGGTCTCCACCTTGGCCTGGACGTCCACCTGGATCTCGGCCTTCCGGTTCTCGTCCAGGAGCAGACCGTAGTGGGGGACCATGCCGGTGATGGCGGCGCACAGGGCGCTGTTGGAGCCCTCCCGGTTGGTGCGGGCCCCGATGACCGAGTTCACATAGGGGGTGGCGCTGGACTCGGAGAAGGCGATGACCTCGCCGTAGGCGGGGACGTTCTGCTGCAAATAGGGGGTGCAATTGAAGGTGAGCTGGGCCCCCAGCTTGCGGTAGGCCTCGTTGGTGCCGGTGACGATCTTCTTGCCCTCCTCGGGGATCTCGAAGAGGTGCTCATTTAAATAGTTCAGGTTGATGCTGGGGTTGACCGTGGGGGGGATGATGCACTTGGCCCCCTTGGACAGCATCTTCTCGGCGAACCACAGGTCCGCGTCCTGAGAGCTGAGGGCCACGTGGGCCCGGGTGATGGGGACGAAGCAGTCGGCGTCAAAGGCGTTGCCGATGGCCACCTGGATGCTCAGGGCATAGGCCATGCCCTCCCCGTACTTCCCGTCCAGGATGTCCTGTTCATAGGCAGTGAGCTTCATGCTGCATACTACACCTCGTTTCATAAAATAGACCGATTTTTCGGTTTTGGCCGGACTTTTCGCCATTTTCCGGCGGAAAGTCCCATGGGTTGCTTGTACTTGTGAGACGAAACAGGTCTTAACTTGTATGCACCTAACAGGGTGATTATAACAAACCAAAAATCTTTTGTCAATTAGCAAATTATTTGTCAGAAAACGACAAATAGAGAACTTCGATGGAAAAATCAAACTTTTGCATGGGTAATGGACCCGATTTTTCCTCCGCACCGGGAAAAATTCAATTTCGGTCCGGCGGGGCGGGGGCGGCGGAGGAGGAAAAATTGGTGTTTTCCACAAGAAAAACCGGGGAAAGGGGCGCCCTTCCGGACGATTTTTTCCAGGGAGCGGGAAAAAGTGTTGTATTGGGTGAAATAACGTGGTACAATGTACAAACTATGTCAGATGCGCCCCCGCGCCCGCGGGGGACGGGAAGAGAGGAGCGCCAGGGATGGCACAGGAAGAGAAGAAGCGGGTCCGGCGGTCGGATACCCTGATGTATACAGCTTATCAGACCATCAAGGAGGAGATCTGCACCGGCGTGATCCGCTCCGGGGAGCTGCTCAGCGAGACCCAGCTGGCCGCCCGCATGGGCATCAGCCGCACCCCCCTCCGGGAGGCCCTGGCCGCCCTGGAGAACGAGGGGCTGGTGGAGATCAAGCGGGGGGTGGGGGCCAAGGTGCGCCCCCTGTCCTTCGGGGACATGATCCACGTCTATGAGCTGCGCAAGGTGCTGGAGCCCCTGGCGGCCCAGACGGCCGTCCTCCACATCAGCCGGGAGGAGCTGGAGGAGTACCGGCGCCGGTTCCAGAGCCTGCTGGAGCTGAAAAACGAGCCGGTGGAGGTCCAGGTGGTCAAGGACACCGAGGTGGACTGGCAGTTCCACATGATGATCGTGGAGCGGTCGGAGAACCCCTATCTGGCCCCCATGATGAATCTGATCATGCCCACCATCCGCCGGCTGCAGATGGTGGCCTATCTGCCGGAGGGCTATCAGGCGGAGGAGTCCGTGGCCCAGCACATGGCGCTCATCGACGTGCTGGAGCGGGGGAACATCCACGAGGTGGGGCAGCAGCTGCGGGCCCACCTGACCTGGTCCCTGGAGAGCTTTCTCAACACCCCCACCCTGCTGTGACAAACTGCCAAGCGGCGCGCCCGGGCCTGTGGCCCGGGCGCGTTTTGCTGCCTCGGGCGCGGCCCGGAGCCTGTATACCAGCTCCGAACGAGCGGGGGCGCACTCCATTTTCCTGCTCTTTCAGCGTAAAAAAGGGCTGAATCCGGCCAAAAAGGGGAGTCCCTTCAAAATTAGGGAAACTATATAATTCCAAAAAGGCGGCCGGAAGAAAAATTGTAAAAAGTATGAATCTCCGCTTGACACGGCGGGAGGGGAGCGATATAATGTCAGCAGAACCGGACCTGTATACAACCAGAGGACAGGGAACCGGGCGGATATAAGAAAAAAGGCCGGACATGCTTTGAGAAACCACTCACAGACGTCCTTGCCTTCTTGCTCACTATTATACCCTCCGGCGGCGCGCCTGTCAAGACAGAATGTTGGGACCGGGCGATTTCCGCCGCGGGCGCAAGCCCCCGGAGGGCGGGCCGTCCCCGGGCGGCGGCCCGGCGTCAGGCACCATTTGACCGGCCCGCCCCGGCGGCGGTCTTATCAGGTGGAGGAGGTGCGGAGAAGCGCACGTCTTCGGCCCCAAATTTGAATGGAAAAAGGGAGGAACCTACACATGAAGCTCACTGACGAACAACAGGCCATGATGGATGGCAAGTACGGAGAGGGCGCCGCCTATGCCATGAAGATCCAGTTTGCCCTGGGGGAGGCCTTCGACGCCCCCCGCATGGTCCCCATCACCCGGGCCCACATCGCCCTGAGCAACCAGGCGGGCGATCTGTGGTTTGCCGAGAAGATGTACAATGCGGGGGCCCGCTGCCGGATTCACCCCACCGTCAACCCCGGCTTCTGCCTGGGCTATTTCACCGGGTCCTGCGCCCACCCCGTCAGCGAGGAGGACGCCGACCACATGCGCCGCACCGACGCGGCCTACCGCGGCCTGGGGGCGGTGCTGTCCTATAACTGCACCCCCTACATCGCCACCAACGTCCCCAACTTCGGCGAGATCTGCGCCTTCTCCGAGTCCAGCGCCACCCCCTATGTGAACTCCGTGTGGGGCGCCCGGTCCAACCGGGAGAGCGCCAACAGCGCCCTGTGCGCCGCCGTCACCGGCTGCGTGCCCGAGTACGGCCTGCTGCTGGACGAGAACCGGAAGGGCGACATCGTGGTCCACGTGGAGGCCAACATGAAGTCCGACTATGAGTACCATCTGCTGGGCATGATGGGCGACAAGATCGGCGAGGGCATCCCCGTGTTCACCGGCCTGCCCAAGCACATCTCCTCCGAGGCCCTGCGGAACCTGGGCGCCCAGCTGAACACCTCCGGCGCCTACGGCATGTACCACATCGTGGGCTGCACCCCCGAGGCCCCCACCCTGGAGGCGGCCCTGGGCGGCAAGAAGCCCAAGCACGAGGTGGTCATCACCGACAAGGATCTGCTGGACTTCCAGGAGAAGTTCAGCGACGAGACCCACGACGGCAAGGTGGACTTCGCCATGTTCGGCTGCCCCCACTTCACCCTGAAGGAGGCCATGTACATCGCCGAGCACATCCAGGGCAAGAAGCTGGCCATCCCCATGTACATCCTCACCTCCAGCGACTGGGCGGAGATGGCCCACCGCATGGGCGTGTACGACGTGCTGGCTGCCGCCGGCGCCGAGCTGATCCCCGACTCCTGCCCCGACCAGCCCTGCTGGCACTACCTGAAGGGCAAGGTGGGCATCACCGAGTCTCCCAAGTGCGCCTACTACCCCCGCCGCAGAGGCATCAACTTTGTGATCCGCGACCTGGATACCTGCATCGAGGCCGCTCTGACTGGAGAGGTGAAATAACATGTCTAAGAAGTATTCCTGCCACAAGATCGCCGAGGGCAAGGCGAAGGCCGAGGCCATCATCACCCACGACCGCATCATGTTCTATCAGGTCCGCCCGGAAGACGGCGTGATGGAGGAGAAGAACCACGAGCTGGAGGGCCGCTCCATCGCCCAGAAGGTGCTCCTGTTCCCCGGCGGCAAGGGCAGCTCCGTGGTGCAGCAGGACGGCCTGTATCACCTGGACCGCTTCCACAACATGCCCGCCGCCCTGATCATCCAGGACCCCGACCCGGTGCTGGTGGCCGGCGCCATCATCATGGAGCTGCCCATGGTGGACAAGGTGGACCCCGCCTTCTATGAGACCGTCAAGGACGGCGACATGGTGGAGGTCAACGCCGACGAGGGCTATGTGGAGATCCTGGACTGAGGACCGCCCTACCTTAAAATAATACAAGCACAGCGCCCGGGGCGCGGCGGGAACTCCCGCCGCGCCCCGGTCTCATTCACCCCCTCTATGGCACCATTTAAAATTTGTATTGGATTCCCGGGGGCGGTTGGGCTATGATACCTTTAGAATTCATAAAAAGTGCCCGGAGGGGCCCCGCTTCCCCGGGAAAATTTAAGGAGGTTTTACCATGAACACCCTGCCTTCCGCCATTACCCTGTGCGAAGTGGGCCTGCGGGACGGGCTCCAGAACGAGAAGACCATCCTCCCCACCCAGGAGAAGATCGACCTGCTCCACGGTCTGGTGGACGCCGGCTTCAAGGTCATCGAGGTGGGCTCCTTCATGCACCCCAAGGCGGTCCCCCAGATGGCCGACACCGACGAGGTCTTCAAGGCGGTGGGCCAGATCCCCGGGGTGGAGCTGCGGGCTCTGATCCCCAACCTGCGGGGGGTCCAGCGGGCGGTGGACTGCGGCTGCAAGAAGGTCAAGCTGAACGTCTCCGCCAGCCGCCAGCACAACCTGAAGAACCTGAACATGACCCCGGAGCAGAGCGTGGCCGGCTTCGCCGAGTGCGTCAAGGCCGCCGGCGAGCACGGCATCGCCATCTCCGGCTCCATCTCCATGCCCTTCGGCTCCCCCTGGGACGGCCGCATCCCCCTGGCCGACGTGGAGTCCATCATCGAGGCCTATCTGAACGTGGGCATCACCGAGATCTCCCTGTCCGACACCTCCGGCATGGCGGTGCCCAACCAGGTGTATGAGATGTGCGCCCACGTGGCCGAGAAGTACGCCCAGGTCTCCTGGTGGCTGCACTTCCACAACACCCGGGGTCTGGCCATCGCCAACATCATGGCGGCCATGGAGGCCGGCATGACCCAGTTCGACACCTCCTTCGGCGGCCTGGGCGGCTGCCCCTTCGTGCCCAACGCCGCCGGCAACATCTCCACCGAGGACGTGCTGAACCTGTGCGAGGAGTCGGGCATCGAGACCGGCGTGGACTGCCTGAAGATCATGGAGCTGTCCAAGCGGGTGCGGGACCTGCTGAACCACGACCTGGACAGCTATGTGCTCCGGGCCGGCCGGGCCAAGGACCTGATCCTGGCCCACCAGTAAGCCGACAGGCGCCCCCAACAGCGGACAGACGGCCGGCCCCCACGGGGCCGGCCGTTTTGCGCGCGCCGAAAAGCCTCCCCCCTTGCGGGGCGACGCCATGTGGCCGCCCGCGGGCGCACGCTGTGCGCCCCTACGGAAATACGCACCACCGTAGGGCGCGACCACTGGGCGGGCCGCGGCCCGCCGGGTCGTCGGGCCCTACGGAATACGCGCCATGTAGGGCGTTCGTTATGCGTGTAGGGGCGCACC
>CALWYA010000017.1 GCA_944385645.1 uncultured Oscillospiraceae bacterium | reverse complement strand
ACCATGACCACCACCCTGCTGTTCGCCTACTCCGGGGGCTATATCGCCCTGCTCATGGTCTTCATGGCCCAGGGCACTCCGGTGGACCACATCCTCAACTACAAGTATGTGGCCGCCGAGCTCATCCACACGGTTATCGGCTCCTTCGGCCTAGTCACCGTGGCCCCCTTCACCGCCCTGTGCGCCGGGCTGTTTCTGGCCCGGAACAGGCGCGAGACGGCCCCGAACGCAGAGCCCGTTCCGGCCTCCCCTGCCCAAAGCTGAGACGAGCGGCCCGCAAGTCTGCGGGCCGCTCGTGATTTTATGGTTGGTCGGCCGGCTTTCGCCGCTTCGGTCCCCGCCACCACAGGTTCCGCCCCATATACTTGGGGTTAATTACCTTCAGGTAGAAAATCAGCACCCCCACTGCCGCTGCCAGCCCCGCCAGACCCAGGCCCAGCCATCCGGTCAGTCCGGCCAAGGCCAGCTGGAGCCCCATATAGCGCAGCTCAATGGCCAGATTCCGCCGCTTTTGGGCCAGACTGGGCGCGAAGGACAGGTTCCACACCGTCCACATGGAGCACAGGGTCAGCAGCAGCCCGCCCAGCAGAAGGGGCAGCAGGCCGTTCCAGGGCTCTCCCTTGTTGTTCAGCAGGCCGGGCACATTCCAGGCACAGCCGTAGAGCGCCCCCAGCTGGGCGGACAGGGCGATCACGGTCTTGTTCTCCCGGAGCATGGGGTTGTCCTCCCCATCCCGCACCTGGGCGGAGCGGTCCTCTCCCAGGACCTCCAAAGGGACCTGATAGAGCTGAGCCAGAGCGGCCAGATTCTCCGCCGTGGGGAGGGTCCGCCCAGACTCCCACTTGGTCACCGCCTGCCGGCTCACGCCTACCCGCTCGGCCACCATTTCCTGGGAAAAGCCTGTCCGGGTCCGCAGCTCCTTCAACTGTTCGCCTAATGTCATGGATGTCTCACCTCACGGCCATTCTAACAGGCCGTACCGGCAAAGTCCAGCAACCATGCGGCAACCGGGACGATTTTCCAGGCAGACAGCGGCCCGCGCCGGAGTCCCGGCGCGGGCCGCTGTTCATTCCTGGGGATCATAGTACTCAAAATGGCCGAACACCGTCTGAATGGGGCCGTAGTCCCCGGTCCTTCCCGCCCCGCCCAAATCGGCCATGCCGTGGAAGGGGTACTGGAGCAGGCCCGCCTGGTGGCGCAGGAAGACGTACCAGTTGTCCTGATAGGTCCAGTTCTCCGGGTCGTCAGGGTGGATGTCGGAGGGTTCCAGGAAGCGGCTGGCGTCCAAGGTGTAGGACAGATAGCCTCGGACCTGCTCCACTCCATCCGGTATGGTGAAGCCGATCCACGGCACATAGCGCAGGTGGCCCAGCCGCTCCGCCTCCATGAGGGTGGTCGTGGGCAGGATGTAGTCGTCCAGGTTCTCCCGCACCTCCTGGAGGCTGGTGCCGCCGCCCAGGTGGACCTGGGGGCTGACCGCCCGGGTCTCCCCGCCCCGCTCCCACAGCAGCCGGGCGGAGAAGTCCTCCACGGGGAAGTAGCCGGAGTTCCGGGCGGAGAACTGCTCCTGGAGGCGGGGACTTGGCGTCTGGAGATAGTGGAACCAGTGGATGTGCCGCACCTGGTCCCCGGGCAGAAAGACCAGCCAGGAGGACAGCCGGGCCTCCGCACTCCACTCCTCCCAGATCACATCCGGCCCGTCCAGGCGGACCCGATCCAGCGCATCCTCGGAGTAGGCCAAGTCCAGGGGCCGCGCCCCCTCCACCCGCAGGGCCCCGGCGCAGCGGTCCAGCTCCGCCCCGTCCAGGGCGGCGGCGACCTCCTCCGGCAGGCCCAGGGAGACCAGCCGGTCCCGGACGGCCTCCTGCTCCGCCGTCAGGGCGGCGGGGGGCGCCTCCGGGCCGGTGTGAATGTGGCTGCCCAGCCAGAGGGCGGGGGGAATGGCGATCAGGGTGACCAGGAGCACCGCCAGCAGGAGCCTGCCCCCGGACAGCCGCACCGGGGCGGGGACGATGTCATAGCCCCGGCCGGTCAGGGCTTCTCCCTGCCGGTACAGGCAGACCAGCAGCCCGATGGTCAATGCCAGGAAGGCGATGATCCGCCCGTAGTGGAGAACGGGGTCGAGGACCTCGGTGCCGATGCCCCTCACCTGGGCGGCGGGGATCAGCTCGGACCACAGGGCCACCCCAAAGGACAGCAGGTAGCACAGGAAGCCCCGGCCCAGCCAGTCCCGGCCCCCCGGCCGGTCGGGGCCGGAGTAGAAGGCCCCGCGGGTCCCCCGCCACAGGGCGAAGAGGATGAGCAGGTCGCTGCCCCGGAAGACCGCGGTGAGCCCCCAATTCCACAGGGGGTCGTCCACCTTCCAGCCCGCCGCCGGGGTAGCGAACAGCACCGCCAAGGCCACGTGGTAAATCAGCCGCAGGCCGGACAGGACCCAGGCCAGCCGGAACCATCGGCCGGTGTTCCGCAGGGACCGGCAGCCCACATAGCACAGTCCGCAGCCCAGCAGGGGCAGCAGGTAGTTCAGATAGAAAAAGTCGAACTGAATGATCATCAGAGCCATGCCCCACAGCAGACAGGACATAGCGTGCCGCCAGGGGTTGAACCGCTCCGCCTCCCCGGGGTCGGGGGGGAGCTGGGCCATCTCGTCCATCAGGGCGCGGTCAAATTCGTCGGGCTTCACAGGTCCTCACCTCCCAGCTGTGCCTGGAGCTTCTTGCGGATGCGGTACAGCCGCCCCTCCACCGCCCGGGGAGTGGTCCCCAGCTCGGCGGCGATGCGGTCGGTGGACTGAAGGTAGTAGTATTTACGGTAGAACAGGTCCCGGTCCCGGGTCTTCAGCCCCGCCAAGGCCTGCCGCAGCGCCCGGGTCCGCTCCCGGCGCAGGACCTCCTCCTCCGGGCCGGGGGCCGGGTCGGGCAGGTCGGGGGACAGCTCCCCCTCCCGGTCCCTCCGCCGCTCCAGGGCCCGCAGCCGGTCGTATGCGGTGTTGCGGCACAGGGCGGTGATCCAGGTGGCCTCCCCCGCCCGCTCCGGGTCATAGTCGGCGGCCCTCTCCCACAGCTTGGCGCGGACCTGGGCCAGGCAGTCCTCCGCCTCCTGGGGGTCGGCCAGGATGCCCCGGACGATGTACCCCATCATGGGGCCGTACCGGGCCAGCAGCCCCTCCAGGGCCCCGGGCTCGCCGGAGCGCAGCTTTTCCAGCCAGCGGTCCTCCTCCAAGGCGGTCACCTCCCTTTTTCTGTCTCATCCATATATACGCCGGCCGAGGGAATATCCCACGGAAAACAGGAAGTTTTATGCTCCAGACCCTGCGGACCTGGATTTAAACACGAATGAATATTCTTCATTGACTTTTGTTCATTCGTGTGGTATGCTTTCCGTGAGGTGAGCGTGATGAAACGAATTACAAAGCCTCCCGAGATCCGCCGGCAGGAGCTGCTGGACACCGCCATGGAGCTGTTCACCAATCAGGGGTATGAGGAGACTTCCATGGGTGACATCGCCAGGGCCGCGGGCGTGGCCCAGGGGCTCTGCTACCGGTATTTCGATTCCAAGCAGAAGCTGTTCCAGGAGGCTATGGATCAGTATGTGCGGGTGTGCTGCGAGGGATTCCTGCCGGTGATTTGCGACCGGAGCCGGACCATCCGGGAGCGGATTGACGCCATGGCCCGGGAGATTCTGACCCGGGATAATAGCAGCCGCCACAGCGCTTTCTACCATGCTCCGGGCAATCAATCGCTTCATGAGGAGCTGAGCCTGAAAATATGCCGCTTCCTGCTCCCCCATGTGGCGCGGGAACTCCAGGCCGCTTGTGACAGCGGCGAGCTCTCCCTGCGGTATCCAGAGCTTGCCGCGTGCTATCTCCTCCATGGACAGATCGGCCTGATCGGAGACGGCTCACTTCCATTGGACACCCGGGTCCAACAGATCGTGCGCTACGCCGACCTGATCTTAAACGCCGGCTGAAGTTTCCCCGGCGGGACGGACGTCCTGCCGGGAATCACTTTTGCCAAAGAGTGAATAATATTCATTCATTTATTTACAGGAGGATAACCCATGAACGATTACAAGCACAACTCACAGAACAACTTCGACCGGCAGTCCAGCCGGTACGACACGGCCAGTTTCGGCGATCATGCCAGAAAGCTCCACCCCATCCTGCTGCGCCAGCTGGCGCAGATTCCCCATGACCGCATATTGGATGTCGGGTGCGGGACCGGCGCGCTTCTGAGCCAGATTCTCAGCCGCTGGCCTGAGAATACCTGCGCCGGCGTAGATCTGTCTCCCGGTATGGTGGAAGCAGCCCGAAAAAAGCTGGACGGCCAGGCCCAGGTCCTCCTGGGGGACGCGGAAGCCCTCCCCTTCCCGGACGGAGCGTTTCAGGCAGCTCTGTGCTGTGACTCCTTTCACCACTACCCGCACCCGGAGGCGGCGTTGAAGGAGATCTATCGGGTCCTGGAGCCGGGAGGCGTCCTGCTGCTGGCTGATCCCACCGCTCCGTTTTTGATCAGGGAACTCATGAATTTTTTGCTTCCCTG
The DNA here is from genome assembly GCA_944385645.1 of uncultured Oscillospiraceae bacterium. Lineage (GTDB taxonomy): Bacteria > Bacillota > Clostridia > Oscillospirales > Oscillospiraceae > Lawsonibacter. Next base: position 8,948 of record CALWYA010000017.1, on the reverse strand, counting down.
GGGTCACGGAGGGGATGTGAGAATGTACTCGGCTGAGGAGCTGTCACAGCTTCTCACTCCCCTGTTTCACGGCGTGGAGTGCCGCAGAGTGGACCAAACCAGCCTGCTGGCCTGGGGAATCCGGTAGTGGGACGGGACAGCTCCGCCCCCTTTTCCACTCAGTCAAAAAAGGTCAGCTGCCGGTCGGCATAGCCCCGGGCGGAGGCCGAGATGATATGCCGCATCTCGTACAGCAGCCCCCGCTCCCGGCACCGCCCGGAAAAGAGGTCCCACAGCTCTCTCGCCCGGGGACTGGCGCACTGATAGCGGGTCCCGTACCGCTTCCGGTACCGCTCCCCCAGCCCCTGACCGGGAAAGGCCCGGTCCAGTTCCCGGAGAAAGTGCTCCCGCTGGCCCTCCCGCATGGTCATCCCCATGGCGGCGTAGATGAATTTTGCTCCCGCGTCGGCGGCCCGGTTCACCACGGCCAGGATGTTCTCCTCCGTGTCCTCCAGAAAGGGCAGGACCGGCATGAGCAGGACGCCGGTGAAGAGCCCGGCCTTGGCCAAGTTCTCCACCGCCGCCAGCCGGCGGCTGGGCGGGGGTGCCCCTGGCTCCACCTTGGCGGCCAGGTCGTCGGCGGCGGTGGTGACGGTGAGCATGCACAGGGCCGGGGCGGCCTTTGCGATCTCCTGGTACAGGTCGATGTCCCGGACAATCAGGTCGCTCTTGGTGGCCGCCGCCACCCCGCAGCCGTAGGCCCCGATGAGCTCCAGGGCGTGGCGGGTGAGCAGAAGTTCCTTCTCGAAGGGGTTATAGGGGTCGCTCATGGCCCCCATGTTGATCAGGGCGGGGCGCGCCTTCCGGGCCAGGTCGTCCCGGAGGAGGCGCAGAGCGTCTGCCTTGATCTTGACGGTGTCAAAGTCCGGGTCCTGATAGCAGGTACTGCGGCTGTCACAGTAGAGACAGCCGTGGCAGCATCCCCGGTACAGGTTCATGGTGTGGTCGGTGCCGAACCAGGCGGTGGATTTGCTGCGGTGGAGCAGATGCTTGGCCGGAACAGTTTCCATCCTTCTCACCTCTTCCCTATCCTATCAGGGTCTCTTTCTCCTGTCAACCTAAATATAGAACATTCGTTTGACTACATCCTATATCTGTAGTATAATGGGGTCGGAACAACAGACAAGGGGGGAGCGCATGGGCGACCGGGTCATTTTTCACTGCGATCTGAACAGCTTTTACGCCTCGGTGGAGCTGCTGGACCGGCCCGAGCTGCGCCACCGGCCGGTAGCGGTGTGCGGCGACCCCAACAGCCGTCACGGCATCATCCTGGCCAAGAACGAGCCGGCTAAGACCTTCGGGGTCAAGACCGCCGAGACCATCTGGCAGGCCAAGCGGAAATGTCCCGGCCTGGTCCTCCTCCCCGCCCACCACGGGCGGTACCGGGACCTCTCCCGGCAGATTAACGGCCTCTATCAGGAGTACACCGATCTGGTGGAGCCCTTCGGCATTGACGAGAGCTGGCTGGACGTCACCGGCACCCTCCACCTGTTTGGGGGCAACCCCCGGGCCCTGGCCGACCGGCTGCGGGAGGAGGTGCGCCGCCGCTTCGGCCTGACCATCTCGGTGGGAGTGTCCTTCAACAAGGTGTTCGCCAAGCTGGGCAGCGACTATAAAAAGCCGGACGCCACCACGGTGATCCACCGGGACAACTTCCGGGAAATCGTCTGGCCCCTGCCCGTGGGCGACCTGCTTTATGTGGGCCGGGCGGCGGCCGAGACCCTCCGGCAGCTGGGCATCGGCACCATCGGCCAGCTGGCCGTCTTTGACCGGGAGCGGCTCTTTCAGGCCCTGGGCAAAATGGGGGCCCAGCTCCACGACTACGCCTGCGGCCTGGACCGGTCTCCGGTGACCCCCGCCGGGCAGCACGAGCCCCCCAAGTCGGTGGGCAACGGCTACACCTTCCCCCAGAATCTCCAGGGCCGGGATCAGCTCCGGGCGGGCATCGCCCAGCTGTCCGACCAGGTGGCTGCCCGCCTGCGCAAGTGCGGCATGAAATGTAAAGGGGTTTCCCTGTCTATCCGGGACCCGGCCTTCCGGGACATCGGGCGGCAGCTGCGGCTGGACCCGCCCACCGACCTGGCCCGGGAGATCGCCGGGGCGGCCATGTCCCTGGCGGAGGGCTGCTGGAACATGGACCAGCCGGTGCGTGCCCTCACCGTCACCGCCATCTACCTGATCCCCGCCGACGAGGCGGGGGCCCAGCTGGATCTGTTCGACCGGGATGGGAGCGCGAAACGGGAGCGGCTGGAGAGGCTGGAGGGGACCCTGGACCAGATCCGGGCCCGGTACGGGGCGGGGGCCATCTCCCCCGCCTCCACCCCCCGGGACCCAAAGGGGGAGCGCCACGCGCCGCCCCCGGGCGGTCACCGGACATACGACGAGGACTGAGCTCATAGGCTGGGGCATGGAGGTGAGACCGTGCCCCTGTCTTTTTTTGACTTTCTGGCCCAGGCGGGGCGGGAGCCCGCCCTGCTGATCACCGCCCTGCTCACCCTGGCCGTGCTGGTGGTCAACGGCTGGACCGACGCCCCCAACGCCATCGCCGGGGCGGTGGTCACCGGGGCCCTCCCCTTCCGCCGGGCGGTGGCCCTGGCGGCGGTATGTAATTTCCTGGGGGTGCTGTGCGTCACCTCGGTGAACGCCTCGGTGGCGGGCACCATCTACTCCCTGGCCTCCTTTGGGGGCGGGAGCCGGGCTGCCCTGGCCGCCCTGTGCGCCGCCATGGCCGCCGTGGTGCTGTGGGCCGCCCTGGCCTGGTGCTTTGGCATCCCCACCAGCGAGAGCCACGCCCTGGCCGCCGGGGTATCCGGGGCGGCGGTGGCCCTGGAGGGGAGCTTCTCCTGCCTGCGGTGGGACAGCTGGGGCAAGGTGCTCCTGGGGCTGCTCCTGTCCGCCCTGGCGGGCTTTGGGGCGGGCCGGCTGGCGGCCCGCCTCCTTCACACTGTAAAGGTATTTGACCGTACTCTTCTTGGGGCGCAAGTGCCCGGAGCGGTCTTGGCCGCCTTCCTCCACGGGGCCCAGGACGGGCAGAAGTTCCTGGGTATCTTTCTGCTGGGCGCCGCCCTGGCCCGGGGACAGGGCGGGCAGTCCAGCCCTTTGATTCCCCTGTGGCTCATGGCCCTGTGCGCCGGCTTCATGGCCCTGGGGACGCTCATGGGAGGGCGGCGGATCATCGACCGGGTGGGCCGGGAGATGGTCTCCCTGGGGCCCCGGGAGGGACTGGCCGCCGACCTGGGCAGCATCGCCTGCCTGCTGGGGGCCACCGTCCTGGGCCTGCCCGTCTCCACCACCCACACCCGGACCTGCGCCCTGCTGGGGGTGGGCTCCGCCGGGGGCGGCCGGGTGGACCGGCGGGTGGCGGGGGAGGTCGCCCTGGCCTGGCTGCTCACCTTCCCCGGCTGCGGGGCGGTGGGCTACTGGTCGGCCCGGCTGTTCCTGGCCGTCCTTTAACCCCTCCCCCGCCCGGCGCATAGCCTATTCTGGAAGCAGCCGCACAGGCGGGGCGCTCCGCCGCCCCGCCGCCGTTTTCAGAAGAAAGGTTTGTTCGCCGTGTTGCAAGCACTGATTTGGGCTGCCGGCGGCACCGGGTTCACCGCCCTGATGACCGCCGCCGGCGCCGCCGTGGTTTTCCTGTTCCGGCGCCCCTCCTCCCCCCGGCTCCAGCGGGCCATGCTGGGCTTCGCCGCCGGGGTGATGCTGGCCGCCAGCATGTGGTCTCTGCTCATCCCCGCCATCGAGAAGGCCCAGGCCATGGGCCTGCCCGGCTGGGCCCCCGCCGCGGGAGGCTCCGCCGTGGGCATCGCCTTCCTGATCGCCATGAACCGCCTCCTCCCTCGCTTCACCCCCGAGTCCTTCCAGGTCCGCCCCTCCCGGGGGCGGGCCGCCCTGCTGGCCCTGGCGGTCACCCTCCACAACATCCCTGAGGGGATGGCGGTGGGGGTGTCCTTCGCCCTGGCCGACCAGAGCGGCGACGCCGGACTGCTCACCGCCGCCATGGCCCTGGCCATGGGCATCGGCATCCAGAACTTCCCCGAGGGGGCGGCCATCTCCCTCCCCCTGCGGCAGGAGGGGCTCAGCCGGGGCCGGGCCTTTGCCGTAGGGGCGGCCTCCGGCCTGGTGGAGCCGGCCTTCGCCCTGCTCACCGTCCTGCTGGCCGGCTTTGTGCAGCCCCTGCTCCCCTGGCTGCTGTCCTTTGCCGCCGGGGCCATGCTGTACGTGGTGGTGGAGGAGCTGATCCCCGAGGCCAACCTGTCTCGGGAGGGCAGCACCGGCACTCTGGGGGTGATGGCCGGTTTCCTCATCATGATGATTTTGGATGTGGCGTTGGGCTGATCCATAACAGAAGGCCGTCCCGCCTGCGGCGGGACGGCCTTCTGTTATAGCTCCTTCCGGATCTGCCGAAGGGCGTGCTTCTCCAGGCGGGAGACCTGGGCCTGGGAGATGCCGATCTCGGCGGACACCTCCATCTGAGTCTTGCCCTGGAAAAAGCGCATGGACAGAATCTTCCGCTCCCGGTCGGTGAGGTGGCCCACCGCCTCCTTCAGGGCGATGCGCTCCACCCACATCTCGTCGTTGTTCCGGCTGTCCTTTACCTGGTCCATGACGCACACCGTGTCCCCGCTGTCTGAGTACACCGGCTCATACAGGGAGACCGGCTCCAGGATGGCGTCCAGGGCGAAGACCACCTCCTCCCGGCGGATGCTCAGCTCCCGGGCGATCTCCTCCACGGTGGGCTCCTTCTGGTGCTTGGCTATATAGGCCTCCTTGGCCTGGAGCACCTTATAGGCGGTGTCCCGCATGGCCCGGGACACCCGCATGGTGCTGTTGTCCCGGAGGTAGCGGCGGATCTCCCCCACGATCATGGGCACCCCGTAGGTGGAGAACTTCACGTCCAGGTCGGTGTTGAAGTTGTCGATGGCTTTGATCAGGCCGATGCAGCCCACCTGGAACAGGTCGTCGGCGTTCTCTCCCCGGTTGGAGAACCGCTGGATCACCGACAGCACCAGGCGCAGGTTGCCGGCGATGAGCTCCTCCCGGGCCCCCTCGTCCCCCGCCTTGGCCCGGCGCAGGAGGGCCTGGGTCTCCTCGTTTTTCAGCACCTTCAGTTTCGAGGTGTTCACCCCGCTCAGCTCCACCTTGTGCTGCATCCAAACGACCTCCCGCCCGGCGATACTGTGCTCTCAGTATCTCCCGGGCGGGAGCTTTCATACCGGGCGGAGCCCGGAGAAATATTTTATCGTCAGACCGCTTTCGATGGACTTTGCTCCCAGGTCTGGGAGAGGGGTACCGGCCCCTCCCCTTCCGGGGAAGCGGGCAGCTGCCAGCCGGCGGGCTGGGTAGCTGCGCCCTCTGTGATGCCCTCCCCCACGTTGGGGTGGAGGGTGGAGTACACGTTGTCCGCCCCGTAGAGGGCCAGCAGGAGGAGGCACAGGGCGGTCTGCCGCCGGGGGCTGAGGCGGTCAATCTGCCCGGCCACCAGGGGCCCGGCGAAGTAGACCACTGCGCAGCAGCCCAGGCCGAAGACCAGGGCCCCCTCCAGGCAGATGCGGCCGTTCAGGTTCATAAAGTAGTTGCTGTAATCCCAGTAGCGCACCCCCTTGGTGTACTCCAGCCACCAGCTGCTCCCGTATTCGATGATGGAACAGATCACCATGGAGGAGACAAAGGTCAGGGGAACGCTCTTGAAGCACTTCTTCAGCAGGATGAGCACCGCCACCCCGCCCGTGCCGTAGATGGGCAGCCAGGGGCCGAAGAGGGTCCCCCGGTTGGCAAACACCCCCGCCTGGACGATATGGAGGGCCACCTCCCACACCCACCCCACCAGGGAGAAGGCGAAGAACAGGAGCACCAGGGTGCGGATGGTGTACTTCCTGCCGTAGTCAAGCTTCAGCCGCTCGGCGTAGTGGAACACATCCTCCTCGCCGGCCGGGATGGTCCGCTCCCCCACCCTGGGCCGCGGGCCGGAGGGGGCCTCATCCCCGAAGGCCGGGACAGTGAACAGCCGGCTCAGCTCGGTTTTCCGGTCCAGCTGGTCCTGCCGGAGGGCCACGTACAGCTGGGCAAAGGTGGCCGCCTTATAGCCGTTGACGAAGAAGATGGACAGCAGGCCGGCGGTCACCGTCGCCAGGTAGGCGCACAGGGCGGTCTCCCCGGTGTAGAGGCCGGCGGCCGCGCCCACAGCCTGAAACAGCGCCAGCGGCAGCACCGTCCAGTGGAGGTAGAAGGTCAGGTCCACCACGAAGCACCGCCACTTCTGACCGGCCATCATCTGCCGGGACAGGGTGATGGCCTCCCGGGCCTTGACGGCGGGATTTTCCGCCAGGATGTAGGGCACCATGCGGTAGGAGTACAGCTTGATCGGCAGACCCACCACGGTTAACGACCACAGAAGGGTGCAGCCCCCTTTGACCAGCATGACCCACAGACAGTTCCACCAGCGGCCCCGGCCAAAGGGGAAGAACAGGGCGGAGATGCTGATGCGGTCCCGGACCCGGCTCTCCAGCAGATACCGGCGGGCCCCGACAGCCAGGACGCCCACCACCCAGACCGTGAACCAGACGCCTCCCAGCACGCCAATGACCATCAGGGTCACCCCGGTCCAGCCGGTGAACTGGGAGCGGTCCAGGAAGGCGAAGAAGGCGGAGAAGGGCTGGGTAAGCACTTCAAAGACCGGCTGGACGCTCTGGTCCGCCGCCAGCCACAGGGGGTGGGTGCCGTCCATCGGGTCCACCTCCAGCCACTTCAGCAGGATGTCCCAGTTGGACAGCTGGGTGCTCTCCATAGCCACCGGCTCACTGCCCGGGATGGCGCTCAGGTCCAGCTCCCGGATAAAGCCCACCGAGTCGGTGAACTCCGCGCCGGCGAACGCCAGGAGGAAGCACACCGCCACGGTGGCCCACCAGTTGCGGAGGAACTGCCGCTTCCCCCGCCGCTTGATCTCCTTCCGGTTCCACATATCCGTTCCCTCTCTCTTTCTCTCGGTCTGTCTCCCCGCTTACCTGTCGGGGATCATCTCCCAGCCTCCGGGTCGAACAGCCAGGCGGGCAGGTGCTCCTCGTCCAGCACGGTGATCCCCGCCTCCATCAGCAGCCGGGCGGCCACCCCCCAGCCGGGGGTCAGGGTGCCGGTGAAGGTGCCGTCGTACACCTCCCCGCAGCCGCAGGAGGGGGAGCGGGCCTTGAGGACGGCCAGGGTACAGCCGTTCTCTCTGGCGATGGCCAGGGCGGCCTCCGCCCCGGCCCGATAGGCGGCGGTTACGTCCACCCCCTCCTTGTTTACCACCCGCCCGTCCGGCTGGAGCTCGGCGGGGGCCCGGGGGGTGTCCAATCCCCCCAGCACCTCGGGGCAGACGGGGATCAGGTTGTGTCCCGCCCTGTGAAGCTCTAGTACTTGCCTGTCCACCCGGCTGACCCCGTCGTAGCGGCAGGGCTCGCCGAAAAAGCAGTGGCTGACCAGGATGTTCATGGACCTCTCCTCCTTGTTGTTCCTTCCGCGCTGACGCGCCGCGGGGGGAATTACGAAAAACGGCCCGCCGGGAGGCGGGCCGTTTCAGCTCTTGTAAAGCCCCTTAGTGGGTCAGATAGTATTTCACCAGGGTCTGCAGCAGCTCATCCCGGTCCACCTTGCGGATCAGGGCCCGGGCGTTGTTGTGGTTGGTGATATAGGTGGGGTCCTCGGACAGGATATACCCCACGATCTGATTGATGGGGTTATAGCCCTTCTCCTGAAGGGCCTGGTACACCGTGGACAGGATTGCCTTGATCTCCAGGTCCCGCTGGTCCCCCAGGTTGAATTTCCGCGTAAAGTCCATATCCGCCATATCCAGCGCCCCTCCTCAGACAGGTTCTCTCTTGCGTACTAGTCTACTCCAAAAGACAGAACCTGTAAAGGCTTTCTGAAAAAATTTAATGAAAATGAAATAATTCCGGGCGGAAGCTACGCGATCTCGATCTCCGCGCAGGCGATGACCAGGTCGCACAGGTCCGCGGCGGTCACGCCCTCCGGCCCGCAGTCGCTCTGGAGCAGGACGTGGACCTCATAGCCTCCCTCCGGCGTCCGGTACAGCTCGTCATAGATCCAGCTCCAGGGCCGTCCCTCCGCCGGCCGCTCCGGGCCGGGAACAGCGCTTCGGAACGTGATTTTGTGCCCGCCGGAATAGGGGCTGTCCACCTCCAGGACGCAGTCTTCTCCCATGACGATCTCCGTCACGTCGAAGTCGTGGAAGCGAAAGCGGGCCGCCAGCTCCCGGGGGATCTCCTCCCGGGCCTGGGCCTCCCGAAACGCCTTCAAGGCGGCATAGACTTTCCTCTTGATCTCCTCCGGCATGGGGTACTGCTGGCTCATCAGATACCAGTCCTTGGTCAGATAGCGCACAGCCGCTCTCCCTCCTTTCAGCTTGTCAAAAAGGCTCTCCCGCGCGGCCTTGCCGCTTTTTTGACAGTCTCCTTTACAACGTGTCCTCCTCCGAGCGGTCCAGGGCCTCCTCCACGTCGAAGGGGGGAGCGTCGTCCTCCTCCGGACCGTCCGGCGGGGCGGCGGAAGCGGGGGCGGGGGCGCCGCCCCGGCGGTACTTCATCTCCTGCCACTGCTCCTTGGTGATGAGCAGCTGCCGGGGCTTGCTCCCCTCGAAGGGGCCCACGATGCCCTTCTCCTCCAGCTGGTCCACCAGCCGGGCGGCCCGGGCGTAGCCCAGCTTCAGCCGCCGCTGGAGCATGGAGACCGAGGCCTGCCCCGTCTCCACCACCACCTCGGCGGCGGCGTCGATGAGCTCGTCGAACTCCCCCTCCTCCTCGTCGGGGGCGGAGCCGCCCACCCCCTTGGCGGCCTTGTCCTTCTCGGCGGCGTGCTGCTCGATCTCCTGCATAACCTGGTCGTCGTACTGGGCGGCGCCACTGTTCTTCTTCACG
>CALWYA010000016.1 GCA_944385645.1 uncultured Oscillospiraceae bacterium | reverse complement strand
ATCATCTCCCTGGAGGACGGCATGGCCGAGACCGACTGGGAGGGCTGGGCCATGCTGACGAAGGCCATCGGCGACCGGGTCCAGCTGGTGGGCGACGACCTGTTCGTCACCAACGTGGAGCGCCTGGCCACCGGCATCGAGAAGAAGGTGGGCAACGCCATCCTCATCAAGGTCAACCAGATCGGCACCCTGACCGAGACCCTGGACGCCATCCAGATGGCCAACCGGGCCGGCTACACCGCCATCGTGTCCCACCGCTCCGGCGAGACCGAGGACGCCACCATCGCCGACATCGCCGTGGCCCTGAACGCCGGCCAGATCAAGACCGGCGCCCCCAGCCGCACCGACCGGGTGGCCAAGTACAACCAGCTGCTCCGCATCGAGGAGGAGCTGGGCGACATTGCGGAGTACCCCGGCATGAGCGCGTTCTTCAATCTGCGCTGAGATTTTTGATTTTTCCAAGGGCCGCCCATTGGGCGGCCCTATTTTTGTCGCCCAGCTCCGGGGTCACCGCCGAAGCCCAGCAGCGATAGCCGCGGGCCGATGAGGACATCGGCCCCTACGGGGATGGACGGCCCGGATACGTCGTAGGGGCGGCCCCATGTGGCCGCCCAATCTCTCCCTCCGTCATTTGCTTCGCAAATGCCACCTCCCTCGTCAGAGGGAGGATTTTTGCGGAGGCGTTCTCTTTGGCCCCCTCTGACGAGGGCCGATTCCCCCTGTCAGGGGGCCGACTCCCCTTTTCAAGGGGAGATGTCGCGCAGCGACAGAGGGGATAGGGAAATGGCCAAAGGGGGTAGGGATGCTGTCGAGCGCAGCGAGACTGGGGGAGAGATCGCCCCGGTTTCCCCGTAGGGCGCGGTCTCCTGGACGCGACGTTCGATTGGCGCGCGACGAGTCGTCGCGCGCTACGGGAACCGATTCTGCGTAGGGCGGGGGCTTGCCCCCGCCGCCCGCCCCAAACAAAGAGGCACGGCCCGCCGTGGGCGGGACCGTGCCTTGAGCCCTGTGGGTCGCGCTTGGCCTCAGCCTCCCAGGGTCAGACCCTCCTGATCGGACAGGCCGTCCTTGGCCAGCATCCGCTCCAGCACCGCCACGTCGGCGGTGATGTCCATGGCGTCCCCCTGGAAGAGGAGGTCCAGCTGCTTCTCGAAGCCCTCTACCACCTTGTCCATCATCCCCTCGATGCGGGCCATGGCGGCGGTGATGTTCTCCCCGGACACCTCCTGGGACTCCAGCTGGCCGTAGGCCCGGAGAATCTTCAGGGTGGTGGGCAGGTAGTAGGACAGGAAGCTGTGCAGCTGGGGGGCGCTGTCCGGGTGGCTGCGCTGATAGTCCAGAATCTTGGCGGTGATGGTGCCGATCTGGTCGATCTGGGCGGATACCTTCTCGTTGGCCACCGCGTCGTTCACCGCCCGGATCTCCGCCAGGATGGCGTTCTCCTCCTCGGCCTTGGGGGCGGGCTGGGGCTCCGCCTGGGGAGCGGGGGCCTCCTCCAGGCCGTTCCCGTCCACCACCAGCCGGTCGCTGCCATAGTCCAGGAAGCCCTTGGGGAAGAAGCCGTCATCCAGCATATCCTCCAAATCGTCCCGCACCTTGGCGGGGGCGCTGCCGGTGGCCGAGGACAGGGCGGACACGGACATCACCTTGTGGGAGCCGATCATGGCCAGATAGCCCCGGTAGCGGTGGACCGTCCGGCGCTTGAGCAGGCCGGCCCCCAGCAGGCCCAGCCCCACGGCGGTGAAGCACAGCAGGGGGATGATCTCCTCCAGATACCACAGGACGTCGGGGAGCATCCACAGGTTGTCGGCGGCGTCAATGACAGAGATGCAGCCGAAGACAGCGGCCAGGATGGCGCCGGTGGTGGTCAGGTTCTTGGCGCTCCTGGCCATCTGGGCCAGCTGGTCCTGGGGGGCGGAGCGGCGCTTTTTCCCGCCGGCCTTTTTGCCCCGGGGGGCGTCCTCCCCCTGGGCGGAGGCGGTGGTCCGGGCCCCGGCGGGGGCCTCCCCGTCCCGCTGCATATAGTAGGGGTGGCGGCCCTTCTTCTTTCCGCCCATCAGCTTGAGGACGATCATCACCACGCCCACCGGCGCGGCGATGCCGGTGAACAGCAGACCGACGGCAATCAGCCAGTAGATCAGGTCGCTTTTTTGATTCGATTTGAACTCGTTGGACATACGGCGGCTTCCCCCTCTTGGATCGCTGCCTCTATTGTAGCAGAAAATTTGGGAAATGGAATTGATTTTTTCTTAAAATTTCAGGAAAAGAAGGGCGCCCGCGCGCGGCCCCCGCCCCGCGCGCAGGCGGAGCGGCAAAGTCCCGGCTGCTTGAAATTTCCACAGGAAGTTGGGAAAAATGTGGTGATTTTTCCGCCATTCCCCGGGGAAGTTGTAACTGTTCTGTAATTGTCAGAGAGAAGAGGGCGTGCTATAATAAGCAACTGTGAGAGTATGAGCGGCGCCGTGTGCGCCGGGAGGTCGAGCCAATATGGAAGGTCAGCGCGTGGAACCAAAGCCCGCCGGAGGCGGAAAGGGGAAAAAGATCGCCATTGCCGCAGGGATTGTCCTGGGGGTGCTGGCGTGCGCCTATGTGGGCCTGTGCGCCTGGGTGGGGAGCTCGGGCGCCATCTTTCCCCACACCGTGGTGGGCGGGGTGGATGTGTCCGGCATGACAGTGGAGCAGGCGGCCTCCGCCCTGGACCAGGCCGTGGCCCAGCACGGGGACCAGATGGCCGGCACTATCACTTACGGGGACTGGCGGGGCACCGTCACCGCCGACCAGATGGACTATGACTGGAGCGCCTCCGCCCAGGCGGCCTGGCAGGACGGCCGGGACAGCTTCTTTGCCCAGGGCGGGCTGTACCTGGCCCGGCTGATGGGGCAGGAGCACCGGGTCACCGCCTGGAGTGTGTCCGCCGACGCGGTGGACCGCCTGGTGGACCAGATGCAGGAGGAGTTGGGGGAGGACGCCACCGCCGCCTCCTATGAGCTGGACGGCGACGAGCTGGTGATGACCAAGGGCCGCACCGGGGTCAGCGTCAGCCGGGACAACGCCCTGGACACCGTCCTGGACGCCCTGGACGAGGCCATGGAGCGCAAGCTGGGCCAGGGGGAGGAGGGCTATGTGGAGGCGGAGCGGGAGCTCCAGCCCCAGGAGACACCCCCCCAGGAGCCCGATTTTGACGAGATCTACCGGGAGGTGCACACCCAGGCCAAGAGCGCCGAGATGGATCCGGAGACCTTCCAGGTCACCGACCACGTGGTGGGGGTGGACTTCGACGTGGAGGCCCTGCGGGCCGCCTATGAGGCCGCCGGCGAGGGGGAGACCTTCTCCGTCCCCCTGGAGCTGGAGGTGCCCAAGGAGACGAAGGAGAGCCTGGAGGGCAAGCTGTTCGCCGACCTGCTGGGGGAGGGGAGCACCGTCCTCACCGGCACCGCCAACCGGCAGTTCAACGTGAAGCTGGCCGCCGAGGCCTGCAACGGGACCATCCTGCTCCCCGGGGACGAGTTCTCCTTCAACGGCCGCACCGGCAGCCGGTCGGCGGCCATGGGCTATAAGTCGGCCACCGTCTACTCCGGGGGCAAGACGGTGAACGAGGTGGGCGGCGGCGTGTGCCAGACCTCCTCCACCATCTACTACGCCCTGCTCCACACCAACCTGGAGGTGGTGGAGCGGCGCAACCACGGCTATAACACCGGCTATGTGCCCGAGGGCATGGACGCCACCGTGTACTACGGCCTGACCGACTTCCGTTTCCGCAACAACACCGACTACCCGGTCCGCATTGACATCTTCCCGGAGTGGCAGGGGAACAAGGAGCTGCTGATCTGCCGGATCTACGGCACCAACCCGGAGGGCATCTACGCCGTCCCCGAGAGCAGCACCTTCAACTGGCAGTCCCCCACCACCGTCTATCAGCCCGACGAGACGGTGCCCCAGGGGACCACCAAGGTGGACACGGTGCAGAACCCCTACGTCGGGGTGTCCGCCCAGACCTACCGCTATGTGTACGACGGGGAGGACAACCTGCTAGAGAAGCAGGACATGGGGGTGAGCGTCTACCGGATGCGCCCCCGGACCATCCTCTACAACCCCGCCGACGGCGACCCGGCCACCTGGGTGGACGGGGTGCCCGGCACCGGCCAGACCACCGACCCGAATCAGCCTGCGGACCCGGGCACGGCCACCGATCCCGGGACCGCCACCGACCCGGGCACGGTTACCGATCCCGGAACGACGACCGATCCGGGTGCGGGGACCGACCCCGGTACCACTGCCGACCCGGTGCAGCCGGGGGATGCCGGAGCGGCTGCCGGCCCGGGTACGACCACTGACCCGGGCGCGGCCGCCGACCCCGGCGCCGGAACCGATCCGGTGCAGCCCGCCGACTCCGGGACCAACCCGGACCCGGTGCAGCCCGCCGACGCCGGCGGGCAGACCCCGGCGGAGCCGGCCGCGTAACGACAGACCTGACCCGGTCCCCGCCCGCTGGGCGGGGACCGGAAATTTGAGGACAGACAAGCGAGGAGCGACGATGTTTCAAGGCTATACCCAGCAGACCGTGGACTTCCTGTGGGGGCTGCGGCTGAACAATGAGCGCAGCTGGTTCCGCCCCCGGAAGGAGGAGTTCCTGGCCTGCGTGGACGCCCCCACCCGGGAGCTGGCCCGGGAGCTGACCGGGGAAATGACCCGCCTCTACCCCCGGGACGGGTTGGTGAGCAAGGTCAGCCGCATCTACCGGGACGCCCGGCGGCTCTACGGCCGGGGGCCCTATAAGGACCACCTGTGGTTCACCCTCCGCCGGCCGGCGGAGCACGAGGGGGCGGTCCCCTGCTTCTTCTTCGAGGTGGCCCCCGACCGGTACAGCTACGGCATGGGCTGCTGGGACCCCACCCCCCTGACCATGGCCAAGCTCCGCGCCCGGATGGACCGGGACCCGGCCCAGGCGGCCAAACTGGTCCGGCAGGTGGAGCGCCGGGGGGAGTTCCAGCTGGAGGGGGAGCCCTACAAGCGGCCCAAGGGGGACCCGGGCCCCCTGCTGTACCCCTGGTACAACAGCCGGCAGTTCAGCCTGTGCCGGGACGAGAACTGCGAGGGGGACTTCTTCACCCCCGCCCTGAAGGACCGGGTGCTGGAGGGGTGGAAGTCCCTGGTGCCCGTGTACCGGTGGCTGCTGGCGGTGGAGGCCGACCCGCCTCCGGAGCAGATGTAACAATACGGGGCCCCCGGCGGTGTATCCGCCGGGGGCCTTTTCCCGCCCGCTGGAGGGGGCGCGCCGGGAGAACTGGAAAACCGCCTAAAAAATGAGACTGCTTTTTGTTTAGAAAAACGAACAAAAACCGTTGACAAACGGGGGATAAAGTGGTACATTATAACCAGAAAAAGAAAGGATGAGTCCAATGTACAAGTAAGAGCCCCAGCACCTGAACCCGTGATGCAAGGTCGAATTTAAAATATAAGGTGAGACGACCAAGCAGACAGTCAGAGAGGGAAACGAGGAGAAACGCAAGTTCAGATCCAGAAGAATTTCGGCCCTCCGGAACGTTCCGGTAAGCAAGACAAATTCCAATCAGATCAGAAAAGGCAAACTCCAGAACCAACGGGACCCACAAAAAGCTGACCGGCATACGGGATCAGGGAACGCCAAGCGGCAGGTACCAGACAGCAACAACCGAACGATCCGACCGACAGGAACCTCACGTATGAGGAAGAAGAGGCCACGGAAGCTGGCACAAGTGACAGGTGATAGAGAGACTTCAGGATTGCTGAACGGAGACAGGCTGCAAAGCGGATTCGAAAGAAATGGAGGTAACCAAAATGATGTTAGATAACAAGAGCGAACAGAAATGACCCTTGGCTGCATGGGATCACGGAACAGCAGTCAAGGGTCATTTCTTTTTGTCCTTGTTGGGAGAAGCGCCCCGCCGGCGGCGGGGCGCTTTGCTGTCCGGGCGGGGCCGCGCCGGACAAGCTGATCACACAATGAAATACGCGCGGCAAAAAATAACTCCCCGTATCGCCTCGGGCGGTGCAGGGAGTCAATGGATTCTCATGATTTACCGGAAGTACACCAGGGGGTCCTCGGGCCGGTCGGCGGGCTCCACCGACTGGGCGTAGAGCACCACCCCCTCCCCGTCATAGACGGGGGCGTTCTCCCACTGGATGCGGGCGGTGACGGTGACCCACTGGCCCTTTTTCAGGCTCCTGGCCCGGTCATATTTACACAGGAAGCCGAAGAAGCGGATGTCCTCCACACAGCAGGTCATGGCGTTGCGCCCGGGGATGAAGGTGCCCTTCGGCAGCTTGTTGCTGGTCATGGCCTGGACCTTCATGGTGACCGTCTTGTTCAGATACCGCTCCGGGTGCTCCTGAATGTCCAGGTACCAGATGCCGTAGTCGTCGTCGGACAGGTCGATGTGGTCGGCCTCCAGGGAGTAGGGGAGGATGTCCTCCACCTCCAGCTCCTCCCCCCGGTCGTCCTCGAAGACGATTTCGCACATGCGGTTGGCCGCCCGGATGGACCGCTTCCACCCGGCCAGGGGCATGTCGGCGGTGCAGCGGTTGAAGAGCACCATGTCCGCCTCGGTGACCATATCAATGATCATGGACTGCATGTTGTTCCGGTACATCTCGAAGGTGGTGCCGTCGATGACGTCGATGGCCTGATACAACCCCCAGGTCTTGGGGAGCTTCAGATCCCGCAGGAGCTGGATGGGCCACATGCCGTTGTACTCCAGGAGCACCCGCTCGGGCTGATACCGCCGGTCCACCTCCTGGAGGAACTCCCGGGTCAGCTGCTCCTGGCTCCCCACGGGCACCAGGCGGCAGTTGCGCTGGGACAAGAACTGGGGGTCGAACTCCTCCTCCCCGTCCTCACACAGCAGCAGGACGGTGCGCTCCCCGTCGTTGAAGTAGTCCATGTTCAGAGTGTCGGTGAGCAGGGTGGTCTTGCCGCTGTCCAGGAAGCCGGTGATGAGGTACAGGGGGATGCGGGGGTCCGCTGCCATACGCCCGCCCCCTTACGCCAGCAGGAACAGCTTGTCCAGCTGGTCCTCCTTCAAATCGGAGCCGATGACGCACAGCCGGCCGGTGTAGTCGGCCGCCCCCTCCCGGACCTGGAACTCCTCGGGCACCAGGTCGAAGTGGAGCCAGGTGCTGCCGTCGTCGCAGGGGACCATCCCCTTGGCCCGGAGGATATAGCCGTAGTCCTCCCCCATGGCCAGGGCGGCCAGGATCTCCTGGAGCTCCTCCCGGCTGTACTTCCGGGCGGTCTCCCGGCCCCAGGAGACGAACACCTCGTCGGCGTCGTGGTGGTGGTGCGTGGAGTGGATGCAGCTGTCGCACAGGTCGCAGGCATCGCAGGCCCCCTCGCAGCCCAGCTGGGCGTGGATCTGGTCCAGCTCCTCCTGGCTGTGGTGGTGGCCGCAGGAGCAGCTGTCCCCGTGGTCATGGTCGTGGTGGTGCTCGTGGTCGTGGCCATGCTCGTGCTCATGGTGGTGATCATGGTCATGGTCATGGTCATGGCCGTGGTCGTGGTGATGGTGGTGCTCATGGACGGGCTGATGGGCGATCTCCTCCATCAGCTCGTCGGCCAGGGAGCGGCCCCCCTCCATGGCGGCCAGGATCTGGGCCCCGGTGAGCTGATCCCAGGGGGTGGTGAGGATGGCGGCCTTGGGGTTCTTCTGCCGCAGCAGGGCCACGGCGGCGTCCAGCTTGTTCTGGGCC
This sequence comes from uncultured Oscillospiraceae bacterium, assembly GCA_944385645.1. Taxonomy (GTDB): domain Bacteria; phylum Bacillota; class Clostridia; order Oscillospirales; family Oscillospiraceae; genus Lawsonibacter. Next base: position 5,912 of record CALWYA010000016.1, on the reverse strand, counting down.
ATGTTCTGGGTGCGGGAGAGGAGGATGGCGCAGGCGTGCTCCACCTGGTTGTTGAAGAACTCGCCGAAGTTCTTCATGTACACCTTGGCCTTGGTGGCGTCCACCACGGTGACGAAGCTGTTCAGGTGCAGGTCGGGGGCCTCGGCCTGGACCCGCTCCACGGCGGCCACCACGTCGGACAGCTTGCCCACTCCGGAGGGCTCGATGACGATGCGGTCGGGGCGGTAGTCGGAGAGCACCTGCTTCAGGGCGGCGCCGAAGTCGCCCACCAGGGAGCAGCAGATGCAGCCCGAGTTCATCTCGGTGATCTGGACGCCGGCCTCCTTCAGAAAGCCGCCGTCGATGCCGATCTCGCCGAATTCGTTTTCGATGAGGACCACCTGCTCCCCCTGGAAGGCCTCCTGGAGGAGTTTTTTGATGAGGGTGGTCTTGCCGGCCCCCAAAAAGCCGGAGATGATGTCGATTTTGGTCATGTGTTCAGGTCCTTTCGGTGAAATGAGGAATTGAAAATTGAGAATGGAGAATGGGGGGGAAGATGCTTTGTAGGGGCGGACCTGTGTGTCCGCCCTGCCCCCAGCGATTACCTGTAGGGGCCGCCGCCCACGGCGGCCCTTTACCTTTGTCAGAGGCGGATCAATCCCAGATCAGCCCGATGCTCTCCATCAGCCGGCACAGCATCCCGGCGGCGGTGCCCCGGTCGGCCAGGGCGGAGGGAGTCAGCCCCTCGGGCAGGGCGCCCAGCTCGGACAGATTCCGGGCGGGGATCTGGGCCCAGTCGGCCCAGTCCAGGTAGGTCAGCTCCTCGTCGATGTTCAGGTGGTCCTGGGCCAGCTCATACCCCTCCATGGAGGCCCAGGCGGCCACGGCGGACAGGGCGGTGGCCAGCTGCTCATAGGTGAGGGGGTCCTCCGGGCCGAAGGTCCCGTCCCCGTAGCCGGTCAGGAAGCCCATCTGGTCCACGGCGGTGACCGCCCCGGCGTACCAGGCGTCGCCGCTCACGTCGGAGAAGGTCAGCTTCTCCCCGGCGGGCAGGTCCAGGGCGGTGGCCAGCATGGCGGAGAACTGGGCCCGGGTGAGGCCGTCCCCCGGCCGGTAGGTGCCGTCTTCAAAGCCGGTCAGCAGGAAGTAGGAGGCCAGCGTGCGGATCTCCCGCTCATAGGGGGTGCCGGCGATGTCGGAGAAGGCGTCCCGGGGGGCGTAGCCGGTCAGCCCCAGCGCCCGGGCGGCCTGGGCGGGGGTGATCTCCTCCCAGATCTGGGTGCCGGAGCCCTGGTACAGGGTGGCGGAGGGGGGCAGGGCCTCCAGCAGCTCGGTGAAGGCGGCGGCGGTCTCCCCCTGGGCGTCCGCCCCATCCAGATAGAAGGTCTGTCCCGCCAGCTCCAGCTTGTAGAAGCCCTCCGCCCGGGCGGGCTTGGCCCGGCTGAGGAGCAGGCCCACGGCCTGGGTGTTCTCTTCGCTCACCAGCAGGGTGGGCAGCACCCCCACGATGTGGTTGGTGGCACCGTTGGGGGAGAAGAAGCGGTAGACGGTGACCTTCAGGGCCTCGCCCCCGGACAGCAGGCTGGAGCGGGTCTCGTCCAGGACGAGCTGGGCCGTCCCCTTGCCGAAGGTGCGCTGGCCCACGGCGATGCCCACCCCATAGTCCCGGATGTCTCCGGAGAACAGCTCGGCCCCGCTGGCGGAGTGGGGGCTGGTGAGGACGATCACCGGCTTGTCGCTCAGGTCGGGGTAGGCGTCGCTGGTGTAGGTGTAGTTGTAGTTGCCCGCCCCGTCCCGGAAATAGAGCATGATGCCTCCGCCGATGAACAGAGCGGAGGTGGCGGCGGTGGAGCGGCTGTCCCCGCCGGGGTTGGAGCGCAGGTCCACGATCCACACGGCGGTGTCGTCGTCCAGCGCCTGGATGGCCTCCTGGAAGGTGGCGGCGGTGGAGGCTCCGAAGCTGGTGCAGTCGAGATAGGCCGCCCCGTCCACCAGCTCATAGGTGACGATGGGGATGAGCACCGTGCGGCGGGTCATGGTGAAGTCCAGCCGCTCCCCACCCCGCAGGACGGTGACGGTGAGCTGGGTGCCCTCCTCCCCCAGAATGAGGGTGCGGGGGTCGATCTGGGCGGTGAGCTCGGTGCCGTCCACCGCCACCAGCCGGTCGCCCGGCTGAAGGCCCGCCTCCAGGGCGGGGGAGTCGGGCAGGACGGACAGCAGCAGATAGCCCCCGTCAAAGGCGGTCTCCACCGTGGCGCCGATGCCGGTCACCTCCCGGCCGTTCACCGACTGGTTGAAGCTCTCATACTGCTCGGGGGTCATGTAATAGGTGTAGGGGTCGCCCAGGGCCTCCAGAATGGCGTCCAGGGAGTCCAGCTCCAGCACCTCCTCCGGTACCCCGTTGTAGTAGTACTGGCTGAGGAGGGTCTTGGCGTCTTCCAGCTCCAGGGCGGAGGCGGAGGGGACGGCCAGGGTGAGGGTCAGGGCGGCGGCCAGCAGGCCGGAGAAGAATTTTTTCATGGGGTCTCCTTTCCCGGGGCGGTTCCCCCGGTACGGCGCACACGCCGGGCGCCTTGGCGCCCGGCGTGAGAGGTTGCAGGAAAAATCAAAGTCACAGCTTGGGGGTGCGGTAGGTCATCTCCTCCCGCTCCGGACCGCTGGACACCATGGTGATGGGGCAGCCGATGCGCTGCTCCAGGAAGTCCACATAGGCCCGGGCGTTGGCAGGGAGGGCATGATAGTCGGTGCAGCCCCGGATGTCGCACTTCCAGCCGGGGAGGGTGGTGAACACGGGTCGGGCCTTCAGCAGGCTGGGGGTGGTGGGGAACACGTCGGTGACCTGCCCGTCGATCTCATAGCCGGTGCACACCGGGATCTCGTCCAGATAGCCCAGCACGTCCAGGCAGGTGAGGGCCACCTGGGTGGCCCCCTGGATCATGCAGCCGTAGCGGGTGGCCACCGTGTCGAACCAACCCACCCGGCGGGGCCGGCCGGTGGTGGCCCCGAACTCGCCCTTGTCGCCCCCCCGGCGGCGCAGCTCGTCCCCGGCGTCGCCGGTGAGCTCGCTGACGAAGGGCTCAGTCTGGGAGCCCACGCAGGAGGAGTAGGCCTTGGTGACGCAGATGACATCCTGGATGGCGGTGGGGGGCACCGAGGCGCCCACGCAGCCGTAGCCGGCCAGGGTGTGGGAGGAGGTGGTCATGGGGAAGATGCCCAGGTCGGGGTCCTTCATGGAGCCCAGCTGGCCCTCCAGCAGGAGGGTCTTCCCCTCCTTCAGGGCCTGGTGGACGAAGGCCACCGTGTCCCCCACATAGGGGCGGATCTTCTCCCGCAGGACCAGCAGCTGATCCATCAGCTCTCTGGCGTCCAGCTTGGGCTTGTGGTACAGGTGCTCGAAGAGCACGTTCTTCAGCTCCACGGCGGCGGACAGCCGCTCCCACAGGATCTTCTCGTCGAACAGGTCGCACACCTGGATGCCCGTCTTGGCGTACTTGTCGGAGTAGAAGGGGGCGATGCCGCTCTTGGTGGAGCCGAAGGCCTTGCCCCCCAGGCGGGCCTCCTCATAGGTGTCCTGGAGCACGTGATAGGGCAGCAGCAGCTGGGCCCGGTCGGAGACGATGAGCCTGGGGGCGGGGACCCCCTGGCTGACGATGCTCTCCAGCTCGTCGGACAGCTTCTGGATGTCCAGGGCGACCCCGTTGCCGATCACGTTGGTCACGTGGGGATAGAAGATGCCCGAGGGGAGAATGTGCAGGGCGAAGCGCCCGTAGGGGTTGATGATGGTGTGGCCGGCGTTGGCCCCGCCCTGAAAGCGGATGACCACGTCGGACTGCTGGGCCAGCATGTCGGTGATCTTGCCCTTGCCCTCGTCGCCCCAGTTGGCGCCCACGATCGCTTTTACCATAAATATGTCCTCCGGGACCGGGATTCGCAACCGCAATGCGGATTTGCCTTATCCGGTCCCACCACATACACGGGTATTATACCGCGTTTTCCTCCTGAACGCAAGCAAAAAGGGCGGAAAAGTCCCCGGTTCAGAAGTCCGAAACTATGCTGCGCAGTATTCTCCGCCCGGGAAAATTTCCCTTGACTTTTGGGAATACTGGGGATATAATGAGAACAACTTAATAAGAATAATTCTTATTTATAAAAAGGAGGGTACCCCAATGAATCGCAAGGCATTCAACCGCATCAACTACGGCCTCTTTCTGGTCAGCGCGGCCGGGGAGAGCCAGCCCCAGGGCTGCATTGTCAACTCCCTGCACCAGGTCACGTCCTCCAACCCTGTGAAGTTCTCCCTCACCGTCAACAAGAGCAACGAGACCTTCAAGGCCATCGAGGCCACCGGCTGCTTCGCCGCCACCGTTCTGGCCCGGGACACCCCCAAGGCCCTGGTGGATTTGTTCGGCTATAAGTCGGGCCGGGCGGTCAACAAGTTCGCCGACTATCAGGTGCAGACCGACGGCAGCGGCAGCCCCTATCTCTCCGACCACGCCCTGGCCCGCTTCGCCTGCAAGGTGGTGGAGAAGCTGGACCTGGGCACCTATATGCTCTATATCGCCGAGACCACCGAGGCCGAGGTGCTGGGGGACGGCCCCGCCCTGACGGTGGATGACTACAAGAACGGGGGCGGCTCCACCCCGGCGACGGCCACCGTGGTGCGCACCCTGGAGGAGAACGTGGGCTGGCGCTGCACCATCTGCGGCTATGTGGCTGAGAAGGAGGAGCTGCCCGAGGGCTTCCAGTGTCCCATCTGCCGGGCCAACCGGGACAAGTTCGTCAAGCTGTGACCCGCGCCGCCGAACCGACACACCCCAGACGCCCGCCCCTCCGGGGGCGGGCGTCGCTTTTCCAAAGCTCCAGGTTAAAAGCAGATGAAAATTTTTCCCAGGGCTGGCTTTTTCCCGCCCGCTATGCTATGATGAAGCTGAGATCACTGCCGCCGTGGGGCGGAGAGAGGAGGACCTCATGAATATGACCATCTTCTGGCTGATCGCGTTCATCCTCTTTGTGGTGGGCGAGGCGGTCACCGTGGGCCTGGTGTCCATTTGGTTCGCCGTGGGCTCTCTGGGGGCGCTGCTCACGGCCGCCCTGGGGGGCGGGCTGTGGCTCCAGATCGCGGTGTTCCTGATCCTGTCCGCCCTGAGCCTGATGCTCCTCAAGCCCCTGAGCCGCAAGTGGATGGCCGGCCACAAGGCCGCCCGCACCAACGCCGACCGGGTCATCGGGGAGACCGCCCTGGTCACCGAGGACATCGACAACACCATGGCCACCGGCCAGGTGCAGGTGGACGGACAGATCTGGACCGCCCGCTCGGCCCACGGCGTGGTCATCCCCGCGGGCAGCCGGGTGAAGGTGCTGTCCATCCAGGGGGTCAAGGTCATGGTGGAGCTCGCGTAAATTCCGGCCGCGCGCCGAAGTAGAGGAAGGAGAACAGCTATGGAGTATATCATTCCCACCATCACGATCGTTGTCATCGCCATTATCCTGTTTGCCCTGCTGGCCAGTATCGTGCGCATCGTGCCCCAGTCCCGGGCCTATGTCATCGAATGGCTGGGCGCGTTCCGCTGCGTGTGGGACGTGGGCATCCACTTCAAGGTGCCCATCTTCGAGCGGGTGGTGAAGAACGTCTCCCTGAAGGAGCAGGTGGTGGACTTCCCGCCCCAGCCCGTCATCACCAAGGACAACGTGACCATGCAGATCGACACGGTCATCTACTTCCAGATCACCGATCCCAAGCTGTACACCTACGGGGTGGAGAGCCCCATGGCCGCCATCGAGAATCTCACTGCCACCACCCTGCGCAATATCATCGGCGACCTGGAGCTGGACCAGTCCCTCACCAGCCGGGACCACATCAACAGCCAGATGCGGGCCATCCTGGACGAGGCCACCGACAACTGGGGCATCAAGGTCAACCGGGTGGAGCTGAA
>CALWYA010000015.1 GCA_944385645.1 uncultured Oscillospiraceae bacterium | reverse complement strand
CACTCCGGCCGCCACAGGTTGTGCTTCAGGTGGTGGCGGATGCGGCCGGCGTCGCACATGCCGGAGGCGGAGATGATGATCTTGGGGGTCCGGTCGGCGTTCAGGGCCTTGGACTCCTCGGTGGACTGGGTGAGGGTGAGGCCGGGGAAGGTGAACAGGTCGTCGCCCCCCTGGATGACGGCGATGGCCTCCTCGTCCAGATAGCCGTGGAGGTCGCCGGCGTAGATCCGGGTGGCCTCGGCGGCCAGGGGGCTGTCCACGCAGACGGTGAAATTGGGGTAGCTCTTCACCAGCCCCTGGTCCTTGATCTCCCGGATGAAGTAGAGCAGCTCCTGGGTGCGGCCCACGGCAAAGGAGGGGATGACAATGTTGCCCCCCTGGGCAAACACCTGGTCGATGAGCTGGGCCAGGGCCCCGGTATAGCTCTCCGGTGGCTCGTGGTCCCGGTCGCCGTAGGTGGACTCCATCACCACATAGTCGGCCTCGGACAGGAAGGAGGGGTCCCGGATGATGGGCTGATCCACGTTGCCCAGGTCGCCGGAGAAGACCAGCTTGCGCTCCTGTCTCCCCTCGGTGACCCACAGCTCTACGATGGAGGAGCCCAGCAGGTGGCCCGCGTCCCGGAACCGGGCCTTCACCCCGGGGCACACCTCGAAGATCTGGCCGTACTCCCGGGCCTGGACCAGCTCCAGGGCGGCCTCGGCGTCGGCCAGGGTGTACAGGGGCTCCACGTCGGGCCGGCCGGCCCGGCGGCCCTTCTGGTTCTGCCACTGGGCGTCGCTCTCCTGGATGTGGGCCGAGTCCCGGAGCATGATGGACATGAGCTGGGCGGTGAGGCGGGTGGCGTAGATGGGACCGGAGAACCCCTCCTTGGCCAGCAGGGGAATGCGGCCCGAGTGGTCAATGTGGGCGTGGGTGACCAGCACCGCGTCGATATAGCCCGGGACGAAGTCCAGGGCGTTGTCGTCGTGCTCGTCCCGGCCCTGCTGCAGTCCGCAGTCGATGAGGAGCTTCTTCCCCCCCACCTCCAGGCAGTGGCAGCTGCCGGTGACCGCGTGGGCGGCGCCGAAAAAGGACAGCTTCATGGTTTCGACCTCCTGTCGCGTGGCTTTTCCACATTGTACCCCATTTCCCCGGAAATTTCCACCCCGTTTTCCTGTGCGGCGGGAAAAAGGGGCATACCGGGGACGGGCCGCCCCATAAGATGGAAGAGAAGAAAGGGGGAGGCAAGCATGGCATACGAACTGGACCGGGACCGCCCGGAGCTGGAGCACCGGGTGCTGCTGGAGGGACGGGAAGAGCTGGTGATCTCGGGGGTGGAGGAGGTGGAGAGCTTTGACGAGAGCGCCATCCTGCTGACCACCGCCCAGGGGGGACTGGAGATCCAGGGGGAGGGGCTGCACATTGAGAAGCTGTCCCTGGACGGGGGTGACCTGAAGGTGGAGGGCCGGGTCAACGCCCTGATCTATGAGGCGGAGGGGGGACGCCGGGGCGGGCTGCTGGCCCGGCTGCTGGGGGGCGGATGAGCGGGGAGGTGGTCCGTCAGCTCCAGGTCCTGTGCCAGGCCCTGCTCCTGGGCGGGGCCATGGGGCTGACCTATGACCTGCTGCGGATCGTCCGGGTGCGCCTGCGCCTGCCCCTGGTGGGGGGCGCGCTGGACCTGCTGTTCTGGCTGGGGGCCACCGGGGCCCTGTTCCTCTGGTCCCAGGGGGCCTGGAACGGGCGGGTGCGGCTGTACGGGGCGGTGTTCTGTCTGGCGGGCGGGGCGATGTACTTCGGAACGGTGAGCCCCTGGGTGCGCCGGCTGGGGGACCTGGCGGCCCGCCTGGCGGGCTGGATCTGGAAAATTTTGACGTTTCCGGCCGCCCTGGCCCTGTCTCTCCTGAAAAAAATCAAAAAACTTATCAAAAATATCTTTCTTTCCGGGACGAAATGGTATAGAATAGGGCGTAATACAAGGCAGTTGGATGCGGCGGCCCTCCGCCGCGCCCGCCGGGAAGGGAGAGAGAGCGGCAATGCGGTTCAAACGCGCGGGATTTGTGACCAAGCTGGTGGTGCTGGCCCTGCTGATCTATCTGGCCACCTCTCTGCTGAACCTGCGGGGGCAGATCCAGGGCGTGGAAGAGGTTCGAGACGCCCTGGCCCGGCAGGTGGCCGATCAGCAGCTGGAAAACCAGGCGCTGGCCGACGCCATCGAACACAGCGACGACCCTGAGATGCTGGAGCAGGTGGCCCGGGACCGGGGCCTGGTCAAGCAGGGGGAGGAGCTGTACGTGGACGTGGCCAACTGACTTGACTTGCGCTCAGACCGGGCGAATGTGTGCCGCCCGGAAGGGGAATTTTACAAGGGAGGATATTTCGGTCGCCTATGGAGCTTGGAGTTGGGGCCGTCGTGGACGGCAAGGTTACTGGGATCACAAAATTCGGGGCCTTTGTGGCCCTGCCGGAGGGGAGAAGCGGACTGGTCCATATCTCGGAGATCGCCTATTCCTATGTCAATGAGGTGTCGGATCACCTCCACGAGGGACAGGAGGTCAAGGTGAAGATCATCGGCATCGACCAGGCCAACCGGATCAACCTGTCCATCAAACAGGTGGAGCCCCCGCCGCAGCGGTCCCCCCGCCAGGGCGGCGGGATGCATCAGGGGGGCGGCATGCGCCACGGCGGCGGCCGGCCCCAGCAGGGCGGCGCCTCCCGGCCCATGGGCTTTGTCCGGCAGGCCCCCAAGGAGCCCACCGACTTCGAGGACCGGCTGAAGCAGTTCATGCAGCAGTCGGACAGCAAGCTGTCCGAGCTGCGGTACATCGAGAAGAAGGGCGGCAACCGCAGGGGGGGCCGCCGGTAAACGCGCGCGTCCGGGCCGTCCGGCTTTGCCGGGCGGCCCGGTTTTGTCCTGTCCCCGTTTTCCCGGCCCTTGTCTCCGGCATCGCAAGGGGGACGATTGCAAAAAAAGACGCCCCCCAGAGGGGGCGTCCAGGGGGCGCGGACCGCGCCCCGCGCATATTGGCCGAGCCGCGGCTATCCTATCACGGGGCAGGCCAGCTGTCAACGGGAAGACTGTCGCTTCCCGCCCAGAGAGGAGAATACCATGCTTATCATCAACGGAACCGTCCATACCATGGACGGCCTCACCATCCCCAACGGCTATGTGGCCGTGTCGGGGGACAAGATCGCCCGGGTAGGCCCCATGGAGGAGTGCCCCGACCACTGGGAGGGGGAGACCCTGGACGCCGCCCAGGGCCACATCGTCCCCGGCTTTGTGGACGCCCACTGCCATCTGGGCATGTTCGGGGACGCCCTGGGCTTCGAGGGGGACGACGGCAACGAGTCCACCGACCCCTGCACCCCCCACCTGCGGGCCATTGACGCGGTCAACCCCCTGGACCGCTGCTTCGAGGAGGCCCGGGCGGCGGGGGTGACCACCGTGGTCACCGGGCCCGGCTCGGCCAACCCCATCGCCGGCCAGCTGGCCGCCCTCAAGACCGCCGGCCGCTGGGTGGACGAGATGGTGCTGCTGGCCCCGGCGGCCATGAAGCTGGCCCTGGGGGAGAACCCCAAGAGCGTCTACAACGAGCGCCACGAGACCCCCACCACCCGCATGGCCACCGCCGCCCTGATCCGGGAGAATCTGAGCAAGGCCCTGGAGTACGGCGAGAAGCTGGACCGGGCCCGGGAGGACGAGGAGGCGGACAAGCCCGACTACGACGCCAGGCTGGAGGCCCTGCTGCCGGTGGTGCGGGGGGAGCTGCCCGTCCACATCCACGCCCACCGGGCCGACGACATCGCCACCGGGGTGCGCATTGCCAGGGAGTTCGGCCTGAAGTGCGTCATTCTCCACGGCACCGAGGCCCACCTGATCCCCGAGCTGCTGGAGCGGGAGGGGGTGCCGGTGGTCACCGGCCCCATCCTGGGGGACCGGTCCAAGCCTGAGCTGGCCAACCTGACCATCGAGAGCCCGGCGGTCCTCACCCTCCAGGGGGTCAAGACCGCCATCTGCACCGACCACCCGGAGGTGCCCATCCAGTATCTGCCCCTGTGCGCCGCCCTGGCGGTGAAGGGGGGCATGAACCCGGAGGCCGCCCTGGCCGCCATCACCATTCACCCCGCCCAGATTGCCGGCATCGACGGCCGGGTGGGCTCCCTGACCCCCGGCAAGGACGCCGACATCGTGGTCATGAGCGGCCACCCCATCAACCTGCTCAGCCGGGTGCGGGCGGTGTTGATCAGCGGAAAGCGGGTCAAATGACCGGAGCGCCGGCGGCCTGTGGCCGCCGGCGACATTTGCTTTAGAAAATATTAACAAAAAGTTCTGGCTTTTTCTGCTCCCTGTGGTATAATAGAGACAGGACGGGCGGGGCCGCCCCGCCCGTCCCCATACCAGCCCCCACGGGCGAAAGGAGCGGATCGTATGAAATTCGTGTTTACGGACAAAAAGGTGAACCTGCCCGACGCGGTACACAAGTACGCGGAGAAGAAAGTGGGCAAGCTGAACCGTTTCTTTAAGGAGGACGCCACCGCCGCCATCACATTCAGCGTGGAGAAGGAGCGGAACAACAAGGTGGAGATCACCATCCGCTCCAGCGGCACCATCTTCCGGGTGTCGGAGAGCACCTCGGACATGCACGCCTCCATCGACGCCGCCGTCACCACCCTGGAGCGGCAGATCCGCAAGAACAAGACCCGGCTGGAGAAGCGGCTGCGCCAGGGGGCCTTCGAGCGGGCCCTGGATGTGGACGAGGTCTCCTCCTTCGCCCCCGACGAGCCGGAGGAGGGGGAGTACCGCATCGTGCGCAGCAAGACCTTCCCCCTGAAGCCCATGACCCGGGACGAGGCCATTTTGCAGATGAACCTGCTGGGGCACAGCTTTTTCGCCTTCCGGGACGAGGAGTCCGACGGCTCCTTCGCCGTGGTCTACCGCCGGTACGACGGGGACTATGGGCTGATCGAGGACGCCAAGTAACCAGACAAGGTAAGACAGCGGGCCCCCGGCAGAGCCGGGGGCCCGCGATGCTGTGTTGTGGGGAGGGGGCGTTTATTCCTCCCCCTCCAGAAAATAGCTGGCCTCCATGTCGGCGGTGGCCAGAGCGAAGGCCAGGGGGTACTTCTGCAGGGCCTGCCCTACAGTCCGGTTGTCCTCGGGGCCCGAGAAGCCCATGTGCCAGCGGATGGCCATGGCCTCCTCCCGGGTCAGGCGGATGAAGCCGTTGACGATGTACACGCTCTTTTCCCCGTGGCCGTAGGGCAGGGGGTCGTCAAAGGTGTAGGTGGGCACCTTCTCCCACTGGCCGGTGGCGTCGTTTTTCACGTTGCGGAAGCCCTTCTTATAGCAGCCCACCTTGCACACGTCGTGGAGCAGAGACACCACCGCCACGCTCTCGTCGCTGTACTCCAGGCCGTAGAGCTCCCGGACCCGCTCCCGCTGGAGGTAGTCCGTCAGGCAGTGGTAGACGTTCAGACTGTGCTCGCACAGGCCGCCCTCATAGGCCCCGTGGTACCGGGCGGAGGCGGGGGCGGTGAAGAAATCGCTGCGGTTCTCCAGGTAATCCAGCAGCTTGTCCGCCCCCTCCCGGGTGATGTTCGCTTTGAATATCTCGATGAATTCCTCTTTACTGGACATGGCGGGTCCCTCCCGTTGTCTGATCTGGGGCGGCGCCCTCCGGGCCGCCGATGTGAGCCTATTATATACCGGAACCGGAGGAAAAGACAACCGGAACTTCCCGCCCGGGTCCCTCGGAACGGGACAGGCCGCCGGGGAAAATTTCCCTGAAAGCCTTGACAAAGGGCCGGCGGGACGGCTACAATTTGATCAAGAACTGCCCGCGCGTTTGACCAAATGAGCTGTCCCGATTTGTTTGTGGGTTCCCGCCTCCCGCGGGGGTCGGGAATACCGAGGGAACATTGGAACTTGGGAACACAAATTAGATTTGGGAAAATGATTATTCATGGAGGGGAATGTTATGCGGATCTATGTGACAGAGGACTATCAGGCCATGAGCCGGAAGGTGGCCAACCTGCTGGCCGCCCAGGTGATGATGAAGCCCGACTGCGTGCTGGGCCTGGCCACCGGCTCCACCCCGGTGGGGGCCTATCAGCGGCTGGTGGAGCTGTACCGGGCGGGAGACGTGGACTTCTCCCAGGTGCGGTCCATCAACCTGGACGAGTATGTGGGCCTGGCCCCCACCCACGACCAGAGCTACCGCTACTTCATGCAGTCCAACCTCTTTGACCACGTGAACATCGACCCGGCCAACACCAACGTGCCCCTGGGCCTGGCCGAGGACCCGGCCGCCGAGTGCCGCCGGTACAACCAGGTCATCCACGATCTGGGCCCCATTGACATCCAGCTGCTGGGCATGGGCCACAACGGCCACATCGGCTTCAACGAGCCCGCCGACGAGTTCGTGCGGGAGACCCACGTGGTGGACCTGACCGAGTCCACCATCCAGGCCAACGCCCGCTTCTTCGCCTCGGCGGACGAGGTGCCCCGCCAGGCCATGACCATGGGTATCCAGACCATCATGCAGGCCCGGAAGGTGCTGGTGGCCGTCAGCGGCCAGGGCAAGGCGGAGATCGTGAAGAAGGCCTTCACCGGCCCCGTCACCCCCCAGGTGCCCGCCTCCATCCTCCAGATGCACCCCGACGTGATTCTGGTGGGCGACAAGGCCGCCCTGAGCCTGCTGTAAGGACCCGAGACACTCGAACAGGCCGCGGTTTTTCAAACCGCGGCCTGTTTTCATGAAAGGAACCAGAGGATGGAGCTGTATTTTGCCCCCATGGAGGGGATCACCGGGGCCCGGTACCGGCAGGCCCACCGGGCCTGCTTCGGCGGGGTCGATCGGTACTACCTGCCCTTTCTCAGTCCCACCCGGGACCACCTGTTCACGCCCCGGGAGCTGCGGCAGGTGTCCCCGGAGGTCAACGCCGGCCTGAACGCCGTCCCCCAGCTGCTCACTCGGGAGCCGGCGGACTTCCTCTGGGCGGCCCGGGCCCTGGGGGAGATGGGCTATGGGGAGGTAAACCTGAACCTGGGCTGCCCCTCGGGGACGGTGGTGGCCAAGGGCAAGGGGGCAGGCCTGCTGGCCGACCCGCCCGCCCTGGAGCGGCTGCTGGAGGGCATCTTCTCCGGGGACCTGGGCGGGGTGCGGGTGTCCGTCAAAACCCGGATGGGGATGGCGGACCCGGAGGAGTTCGGCCCCCTGCTGGAGCTGCTGGGCCTTTTCCCCATCTCCCTGCTCATCGTCCACCCCCGGGTGCGGGAGGACTACTACCGGCACCCCCTGCGCCGGGCGGAGTTCCTGGCCCTCCTGCCCCGGCTCGGCCTGCCCTGGTGCTGGAACGGCGGGGTGACGGACCGGGAGAGCTATGACCGGGCGGCCGCCCTGCCGGGGGTTCGGGGGGTGATGATGGGCCAGGGGCTGCTGGCCGACCCCGCCCTGGCCCGGAAGCTCCGGGGCGGCCCGCCGGCGGGCCGGGATGAGCTGCGGCAGTTCCACGACCTGCTCTACCGGGGCTATCTGGCCGACTTCGGCAGCCAGCGCAACACGGTGTTCCACATGAAGGAGGTCTGGCGCTACCTGTCCCGGCTGTTCGACGGGGGCGGGAAGCTCTTCAAGCAGATCAAAAAGGCCCAGGACGCCCCCGCCTACGAGGGGGCGGTGGACCGGATCTTCGGCGAACTTCCCCTGCGGGACTGGGCCGGCTGGACCGGGCCGGCAAAACTGTGACGGAACGCGGCAGAGCCGCCCCGCATACGCGGGGCGGCTCTGTCAGGTAAGGAGAAAATGATGACTGCGTAATCAGATTCAGTGCTGCAGAGCCCACTCCTGGAACAGCTCGTCGTAGACGGTGTACTCGTGGCCCGCTTTGCTGCTGTCGGCGGCGCTACCCCGGCACTCCAGGGTGTAGGTGTCGCCGTCGTTCAGCTGGGTGTTGTAGACGATCTCCCCGTCCACCATGGTCAGGTCGGGGCCATAGTAGGCGGCGTCATCGAAGTACCAGCCGTTGATGCGGGTGGTGGAGTGGTCGCTCTCACCCCAGTAGGCGTAGATCTCAGAGGCATAAGCGGTCAGGCGGACATTCTCCTTCGCCCACTCCTCGCCCATCTGCTCCGTCATGATCTGGGTATACTGGGCGATGCTCTCCACGTTGTTGGAGTCCTGCTCGCCGTCAAAGGCCCAAACCTTCATCTCAGTGGCGGCAATGGCGGCCCAGTCCTCGTCGTCATAGCTGTACCCGAACGTCCCGTTCTGGCAGATGTAGGCGTCCACGGTGAAGCCATACTCCTCCACGGGCAGGACGTAGGTCTCTTCCAGGCCGGCGTCCTTCTTCTGGTTCTGCGGATTGTAGGGCTGGCCGGCCAGCGCCTTGATCAGAGTGGCGGAGGCCATGGTGCCCCGGGAGTTGCCCTGGAGGACGATGGGGCCGGTGATGTCATAGGTGTCGATGAAGTACTTCATCACATTGGCGTCATCCTCGACGAAGTCATAGACATCGAAGTACTCGCCGGGGCCCGCGCTGGAGCGGTCGTGGATGTTCACCACGATGGCCCCGTTGTCGGCCCAGGAGGTGGTGGCGGAGTCGTACATGATGCCGGTGCCGTCGTTGTCGCAGCCGTCAGGCAGCTTCCAATAGGAGATGCCCTGCCCCTGGAGGGTGAAGACGATGCCGTTGGCGGGGTCGTAGTTGTCGGGGATGTAGGCGTAGCCCCGGACATAGTCGTCCTGGGTCCCGTCAGTAGCGGCGGCGGCGGTGCTGGGGACCTGGATGCCCAGCTCGGCGAAGGACTGGAAGCCGCCCTCGCCGAACTGGCGGTCCACGGTCTCCAGCCACAGGCCGCCCTCGTTGTACTGGCCCTTCTCATTGGCCAGGCAGGCGGCGGCGCTCTCGGCCTCGCCGGCGTGGCGCAGTTTCAGCTCCAGGCAGGCCCGGCTCTGATAGCCCATGCCGGTGGTGTTGGCGGCGTACTCCTCGGTGTCCTCGGAGCCATAGTGGATGATCCCCTCGGCGTCCCGGTACCAGGCGCCGGTGGAGTAGATGCCGAAGGCGTTGCGCTCCCGGGCGCCGGCGTCCTCGCCGGTGTAGACCAGGGCGTTCCTGGCGGTGGCCTGGGAGGCGTCGCTGATGGTCAGGGTGACGGTCTGGCCGTCCACGGCGGCGCTCTCAATGGCGATCTGGCCGTAGTCGGGGGACAGGGAGCCCCGGTCCTCCAGGATGTAGCTGTCGGCGGTGACGCCGGACAGGTCCACCCCGTCCTTGTAGGTGACCACCACTTCCACCACGCCGGTGCCGTAGATGGTCTCGTCGGTGTAGGCCTGGATGCTGGCGATGTCATCCACCGTCAGGGTCTCCTCCGCCTTCTGGGCAGAGGCCACGCCGGTGGCGGCGTTCCAGGCGACGGTGTAGCCGAAGGCCTGGGCCAGGTGGGCGAAGGGCACGTAGATGACCCCGTCCGTCAGCTCGGGGGCGGTGCCGCCCACGGCGGTGTCCACCGTATAGGTCTGAGAGGTGGTCCCATCGGTGAAGGTGACGCTGGAGCCGGAGACGGTGCTGGTCAGGCCCAGATCGTCGGCGATGTCGGTGGATACCATGGTGCGCCAGTCGTCGTTGATGTAGGCGGAGGCAGTGACGTCCGCCCCATTGACCGTCACAGTGACCGGGGAGGCGGCCGACGCGGTGACGGCCATCCCCACGGCCATGGCGGCGGCCAGGCCCAGGGCGGCGAGTTTCCGATAGAGTTTCATTCGTTTCCTCATCCTTTCTGAATTTGCTGCGGCCCCAAACTCCGGCATTTTGCCGAAGTGCGGAGGGAGGCTCGCATCATGATTATACAAAGTTCACGAAGCGCTGTCCAATGGAAATAGTGGATGATAGGATGAATAATTTACATGGATAAATTGTGAAAGCGGAAGAGACGGGCCGGAGGGGCGGGCGGACGCGGGCTGTCCGGGGAGAACAGGAGCAGGGCCGCCCCGCATCAGCGGGGCGGCCCTGTCGGTCATACGGAAAAACTTGCGGTCAGAAACTCAGCCGATCTGGATGGCGTCGTCCTGGGCAAAGGCGGAGGCACTGTAATAGCGGGTGCCATCCTCCGCCACGCGGAAGTGCTCCACATAGTCCCAGACCAGCCGGAACTCCTCGGGGTAGCAGTTGTGCTCCCGGGCCAGGGTCCGGGTGAACTGCACCAGGGGGGCGCCGTTCTCGTCGTTCAGGGTGTAGGTGTAGTAGCGGCCGGTCTCGTTGACCTCAGAGCAGGCGGCCAGGAAGCTGTCCCGGTCGTTGGCGGTGAACTGGAAGTCGATGCCGTTCATCTCAGCGCAGCCCATCATCCACAGAGAGGCGGAGCTGTTGTCAGTGACTACCCAGGGATCCAGCACCATATCCTTGTCCGACTCGCTGATGTCGGCCTGGCCGATGGTCAGGAAGGAGGGCATGATGTCGTCGGCGGTAAATTCGGTGTTGGGGAAGGAGGTGGAACCCACGGCGGCATAGTAGCCAGCCTCGCTGTTGTGGGTCAGAGTCTGGATGGTGCGGCAGCCCAGGGAGTGGCCGCTGCCGTAAACGCGGGTCATATCCACGGCGATGCCGGCCTCAGGGGCCACGGCATTCTCCATCATGGCCAGAGCGGCACGGGAGAAGTCGGCGTTGTCTTCCTCGTCGCCGTAGGTCAGACCGGCGGCGTTGGAGGCACAGTACTCGCCCATGATGATGACGGCGCAGCCCTCGTCATTGGCGATGGCCCACCACATGGAGCAGTCGAAGAAGGTGGCGGCAGCCTGGGTGTTGCCGGGGAACACCACCACCACGGGAACGCCGTCCTCGCCGGCGTTCTTGGCGCTGTCGGGGATGTACATCAGGGTCTCCCGGGGGTCCAGTACGCCGTTGTCGTCATAGTCGTTGAAGGCGAACATGCAGGAGTACAGGGTGCCAGACTCGGGGCTGCCGCCCAGGTTCTCCAGACGGGTGGACTCCAGAGCCCGCAGCTCCACAGTCTCCTGGCCGCCGTCATAGCCCTGGATGGTGTAGGTGCCCAGCATGGAGCCGTCCTCCACCGCCTCCCGGGCGGCCTTGGTGGTCTCATAGTAGTCGGCCCGCACACCCAGGGCGTTGCTGTAAGCGAAGGGGTTGGTGTAGCGGGTGTAGCCGGACAGGAAGCTCCGGATCTCGGCGGCGGACAGGGCCTCGTCAGTCACCTGGACCTGGGAGATGCCGTACTGGGCGCCCCAGCTCTCGGCGTTGCTGTTGGCATAGGCGGTCTGCCAGGCATCGGAATCCAGGCTCTGGCGGTACACGCCATCCTCGCCAGTGGCCACCGCGTCGTTCACCGCGATCCAGTAGGAGATGCTGGGGTCGTCGGCGGCGTAGCCCACGAACAGGGTGGGGGCGGGGATGTCGACGTTGGTGATAAACTCCCCGCTGGGAGCGGCCCCCTCGGAGGCCATCTTCTCCAGCACGGCGGAGAAGGTCTCGTCGTCAAAGCCGGCGTAGTAGGAGCCGGTGTTGATGCCGTTATAGATGCGGGCGGCGGAGGCGTCCAGCACCTCGCTGCCAACGCTCTGACCGTCCACAAAGGCCTGGGCGGCCACATACATGGGGTTGTTGGAGGTCCAGGACTCCAGCACGGCGCAGCCCTCGCCATAACCTACATAGTAGTTGCAGGAGTGGCCGGTGAACACGGAGCAGGAGGTACCGTCGCTGAGGGAAACCTTGCCGGACTGGACCAGGCCGTTGGAGGTGGCCCGGGTGTCAAAGGCAGTGTTGCCCACGGTCTCACCGATACAGGTCTCCAGGTAGGCGGCCTCCTCGGCGGGGGTGCCCCACACGCCGCCGGCGGGCTCCAGGACGAAGAGCAGCTCGCCGTACTGGTTGGCCTGCTCGATCCAGCCCTCAGCTTCCAGGAAAGCGTAGGTGTCCTCCACCCCGTTGGGGACGGCGATCACGGTGATGTAGTTGCGCAGGGCGGCGTGCTCGGGCATGTACAGCTTGATGGTGCGGCCGGTGTCCAGAGTGTAGCTGTAATAGCCGATGAGGGGGTGCTCATTGACCTCGGTGCGGTCGATGGGCAGGGCCCGGGTGGTGTCGTTGGTCTTGGTGGTGTTGGCCAGGAGATAGGCGTCCAGGTCGATGGCCAGGCCCTTGTCGGCGCTGGCCTGGCCGGCGGCGCCGTCCCAGCCCACGGTGTAGCCGAAGGTCTGAGCCAGGTGGGCGAAGGGCACGTAGATGGTGCCGTCCACCAGCTCGGCGGAGGTCCCGCCGGCGGGGATGCCCACGGTATAGGTCTCACTGGTACCGTTGCCAGTGAAGGTGACGCTGTTGCCGGAGACAGAGTAGGTCAGGCCCATCTGGTCGGCGATGGTTACCGGGACCATGGTGCGCCAGTCGTCGTTGATATAGGCGGCGGCACTGGCGTCGGCCCCGTCCACCGTTACGGACACCGGGGAGGCGGCCGAGGCGGCGGTCACCATCCCTGCGGTCATGGCGGCGGCCAGCCCCAGAGACAGCAGCTTGCGGAATGTTTTCTTCATATTCTGTCCTCCTTTTTCTCCCGTTCGGGTATTTTGCCTACATACCCGCAGGAGATATCACGGTCATTATATATTTTCTACAAAAAGAAGTCAATGGAAGTTTTTCACTGGTTCCATGTACAACTTCGATGATATCAGCATCCGAACAAGGAAAGGGCCCGCCGACCGGCGGGCCCTTTCCTTAATATACATCTGAGGTCTGAGTTCAGGCGATCCCCAGCAGCCTTTTGGCATTTCCACCCAGGATCGCCTCCAGCTCGGCCGGCTCCAGGGGCAGGGCCCGCAGACGGGCCAGGGCGGTCTCCTGGTCGTCCCAGGGGCTGTCGGTGCCGAAGAGGATCCGGTCCGGCCCGAACCGGCGCACCATGCGCAGGAAGGCCGCCTCGTCCAGCAGGGGCAGGTCCTCGGGCCGGTAGTGGCCGTCGTCCAGGGGGGTGATCTCCCCCAGGGAGAAGGAAGTGTCCAGATAGACCCCCGTCCCGGGCAGCAGGGCCTCCACCCGGTCCCACTGCCGCCAGCCCCCCATGTGGGCCAGCACCAGCTTTACCGGCCCCACCTGCTCCAGGGCCCGCGCCACCATCTCCGGGGCGCAGTTGTCCTTGCCGGGCATGCCGATGTCCAGCCCCGCGTGGGTGAGGACCACCAGCCCCAGCTCCCCGCACCGGTCCAGGATGCGCAGGTACCGGGGGTCGTCGAAGTCGGTGTCCTGGTACTGGGGGTGGAGCTTGATCCCCTTCAGGCCCAGGTCCCGGACCCGGGCCAGCTCCTCCTTCCAGCCGTCAAAGTCCGGGTGCATGCAGCCAAAGGACAGCACCCCCGTCTGAGCCCCCAGCTCGTTCATCCGGGCGGAGGCGTCGTTTACGTGGGGGACCTGGCGGGGGCTGGTGGCCACCGGCATCACCACCGAGCGGTCCACCCCCGCCCGGGCCATGGAGGCGGCCAGGCCGACGGCGGTGCCGTCGGTGAAGGGGATGGTGTGGGACAGGTGCTTCAGCTTGTCCAGGGTGGCGGCGGCGATCTTGTCCGGGAAGGTGTGGGTGTGGATGTCGATGATCATGGGGGATGCTCCTTTTTGTTTGGCTGAGATAGAGGGGGAATGCGGAATGGAATTGAGAAATTGATCCTTGAGAATGGATCATTTTTTGGGGACCCCTGCGTGGAGCGGGGCGCGCCGCTTCCCTATCATACCACAAATTTCCGTTTCCGGGGAAGAAAAATTTCCGCGCCCGCCGGCGGGGCGGGCGCGGGAAGGGAGGGTCAGGGCTGCTCCTCCCCCAGGGCCTGGCTCTGGTCCACCAGCACCTTGTGGTGGTAGCAGGAGAAGGCCTCCTCCACCAGATCCCGGTCGGGCTTCCGGGTGAAGGCCGACACCACCGGCACGATGACCAGCCCGGCCACCATGCAGAAGGCGCCGGCGTTGATGGGGGACTGGAGGACGGCGGGGAAGGCGGACTGGAAGGCGATGTTGGCCAGCATGAACAGGGTGGAGAACAGGAAGCTCACCCAGCAGGCGGCCTTGGTGGCCTTCTTCCAGTACAGTCCGTACAGGAAGGGGGCCAGGAAGGAGCCGGCCAGTGCCCCCCAGCTCACCCCCATGAGCTGGGCGATGAAGGTGACGTTGGAGGTGTACTGGACGATGGCCAGCACCACCGAGATGGCGATGAACACCACCACCAGCACCCGCATGACCAGCAGCTGCCGCTTCTGGCTCATCCCCCTGCACAGGTGGTCCCGGAGCAGGTCCAGGGTGAGGGTGGAGCTGGAGGTGAGGACCAGGGAGCTGAGGGTGGACATGGAGGCGGACAGCACCAGGATGACCACCACCGCCATGAGCAGGTCGGGCAGGCCGGAGAGCATGGTGGGGATGATGGCGTCATAGCCCTGGCTGGCCACGTCCACCTGGTCGCCGAACAGTCGGCCGAAGCCCCCCAGGAAGTAGCAGCCCCCGGCCACCACCAGGGCGAAGAGGGTGGAGATGACAGTGCCCGTGTCGATGGCCTTAG
>CALWYA010000014.1 GCA_944385645.1 uncultured Oscillospiraceae bacterium | reverse complement strand
ACCAGCCCCACCACCAGCTCCCCCTCCACCCCCTCCAGGGCGGCCTGGGCGGCCATGCGGCCGGCGGCGTAGTTGTCAGTGCCGATATAGGTGCCCACCTGGTCGGAGTCCACCCCGCTGTCGATGGAGACGATCTTCACTCCCGCCTGGCCGGCGGCGTCCACGGCGGCGGCGTTGTTCTCATAGTCGATGGCGGAGAACACCAGGGCCTCGGCCCCGTCGGCCACCGCCTCGGCCACCATCTGGTTCTGGGTCTCATAGTCCTCCTCGGTCTCCGGCCCCATGGTGGTCAGCTCCACATTGTACTCGGCGGCGGCGGCCTGGGCTCCGGCGAAGACCGACAGCCAGAACTCGGTCTGGGTGGACTTGGCCACCAGAACCACCTTGTGCCGCTGGCCGCTCTCCTGCTCCCCCCCGCAGGCGGACAGACAGGCCAGGGCCAGGGCCGCTCCAAGGGCCAGGGCCAGCAGTCTATTTCGCCTCATAGTCACCCTCCCGTATCTTGGGCATCCGGATCTCCACGCAGGTGCCCACGTCCAGCTCGCTGGTGATGCGCAGCCCGTAGTCCTTTCCGAAGTAGATCTTCAGCCGGTCGTCTACATTTTTGATGCCGATGCCGGTGCGGTCGGTTGCGGTGCGGTTCAAAAGGGAGTCCACCAGCTCCTGGCTCATGCCCACCCCGTTGTCTCGGACGGTAAAGACGATGTCCTCCCCCTCCTGGTATACCCGCACGTCGATGTGCCCCTCGTCCACCATCAGATCCAGGCCGTGGTTGATGGCGTTTTCAATGATGGGCTGGAGGGTGATCTTGTTGCAGTAGTATCCGAGACAGGCCTGATCCACGTCAAAGGCGTAGGTAAACTGGTTCTTGTAGCGGTACTTCTGGATCTGGAGATAGCTCTCGGCGTGCTCGATCTCCTTGGCGATGGGGATGAGCTCATGGCCCTTGCTGATGCTGATGCGGAAGAGCCTGGCCAGGGCGTGGACCATGTTCACCGCGTCGGCGTTGCGCCCCCGCTCGCACATCCAGGCGATGGAGTCCAGGGTGTTGTAGAGAAAGTGGGGGTTGATCTGGGCCTGGAGGGCCTTCAGCTCGGTCTTGCGCAGGTTGACCTCCTCCTGACGCACGGTGGACATGAGCTGCTGAATGCGCACCACCATGTGGCCGAAAGAGTTGGAAAGCTCCCGCACCTCCCGGGTCCCGCCCACCGGCCGGTAGGTGAAGTGGTCGGCGTCGGCCTCGAACCGCTCCATGGCGGAGGCCAGCCCCCGCAGGGGGCGGCCCAGCAGATGGGACAGCAGCCAGCTGGTGAGCAGAGCGGCGGCCAGAATGACCAGGGCCATCACCCCGGACAGGCGGATCATCTCCACCACGTTCTGGTTGACCAGTTCGTCCACATAGCTGATGCCCACCACCCGCCAGTCGCTCCCCTCCACGCTGTTCACCGCGTAGATCACCGTGTCGTCGGCGTAGGTGCCGTCGGCCAGGGCGGCCAGGGCGGGGGT
This sequence comes from uncultured Oscillospiraceae bacterium, assembly GCA_944385645.1. Taxonomy (GTDB): domain Bacteria; phylum Bacillota; class Clostridia; order Oscillospirales; family Oscillospiraceae; genus Lawsonibacter. The sequence goes on along the minus strand of CALWYA010000014.1, from coordinate 13,135 downwards.
GTCCTCCGACTTCAGCCCCGCGTAGAGCAGCCGCTGCTGGGGGTGATAGACGATGGCCCCGCTCCGGTCCATGAGGAAGCAGTAGCCCCGCTGGCCGATGCCCACGTTGTTGATGTGGCTGGAGATGCTGGCAAAGCTCAGGTCCAGGGAGACCCAGGCGGCCTCGCCCCCCTCCGCCAGAGGGGCGGTGATGGTGACCACCCAGGGGTAGAAGCTCTGGAAAATGCTCTCCACATGGGGCGCGGTGAGATAGGGGCCGTCGCTGGCCTGGGCGGTGACCAGGTCAAAGGAGAGGTTCTGCAGGATGTGGTCCCGGGGCTCCCGCCCGGGGGACCAGCAGTCCAGCAGCTCCCCCTGGGCCGAGTAGCTGGTGATGGCCACCACATCGGGGCGGAAGGTCAGAAAGGCGGTCAGCAGCCCGTCCCGGGCCGCCGGCTCCTCCTCCATGGACCGCTCCACCAGGTCCAGCGCCTGCCGCATATCCCCCAGATAGCTGCCCACCGTGTTGGACACCTGGGACACCGTCTGGGCGGTGCTGGTGCGGGCGCTCTGGACCATGGCCGCCCGGTACCGGTCCAGAAACAGGAGGATACAGCTGCACAGGATGATGGCCACCACTCCCGCCACCATGGCCACCAGGATGGCGGTGGTGCGGGGACCCTTGCGGACAGAGAGCTCTCTCATCCTCCCTCACCCGCCCTCTCCGCGTCCAGCCGCCGGCGCATGGCGTTGGGGGACTCGCTGCAGTATTTCTTGAAGCAGTAGCTGAAGTAGTGCTGATCGGTGTAGCCGCACCGGCGGGCGATCTCCTGGACCTTCAGCTCCGTGGTGGTCAGCAGCTCCCGGGCGGCCTCCATCCGCCGGCGGATGAGGATGTTGATGAAGGTCTCGCCGGCGTACTTCTTGATGCAGGCGCTCAGGTGGTTGGGGCTCACGTCCAGCATCCCGCTCAGGGCGGCCAGGGACAGGTCGGCGTTCATATAGTGCTGGTCCAGCAGCTCCAGGGCCCGGCGGCACAGCCGCTCGCCGCCCCGGGCGGCGGGGGCCAGGTCGCTGATGAACTGGGCCCCGCCCTCGCTCCGGTCCCCGTGGCGCAGCACCTCCATGGCCTCCCGATAGGCCCCGTGGAGCCCGGTGAGGGAGGACACCATCCGGCTGACCCCCACCCGGCACCGGCCGCCCAGGGCCCGCTCCGCCATCTGGGTGACCTCATCGGCCAGGATGTGCAGATACTCCTCGAAGTCCGAGGGGTTGCCCATCAGAACGGTGACCACCTTCCCCGCGGAGAAGAAGCTGACCCCCCGCAGGTACTTGGAGGCCAGCCGGTCCACCGAGGCCACGAAGGAGGGCTGGGTGGGGTTGCTCCCCTCCTCCCCCTGGAGGGCGGACACCATCACCGTGTAGCAGGGCCGGTCGTCCCGGTCCCGAAGCAGGCCGCAGGCCTGGGCGGCGCGCTCCGCCTGGTCCTCCCCCTCCGCCTCGGCGTAGTCGTCCAGCACCAGGGGCATGAGCATGGCCGCCTGCCGCTCTTGCTCCCCGGCCCGGGGGGCCGCCTGGCGGAACAGGGCGTACTGGGCGTCGATCTTCTCCCGGATGGCCCGCAGCTCCGCCCCCAGTCCCTCCATGGTCAGAGGCTTGAGCATATAGCTGATGATGTTGTACTGGATGGCCTGCTGGGCATATTCAAAGTCGTCATAGCCGCTGAGGAAGGCGATGTTGGTGGCCGGGCGCACCTCCCGCACCTGCCGGGCCAGTTCGATGCCCGAGATGAAAGGCATCCGGATGTCGGTGAGCAGCAGATCGGGCTGGTGCTTCTCCACCAGCTGCAGGGCGTCCAGGCCGTTGCTGGCGCTCCCGGCCAGACGGAAGCCCAGCTCCTGCCAGGGGATCATGGCGCACACCGCCTCCCGGAGCTCATCCTCGTCGTCGGCCACGATCACCGTGTATAAATTCGCTGCCGCCATGCCAGCACCGTCCTCTCTTCCGTGGAGTCCGCAGGTCCGTCGGGGCGTCCGCCGCCCGTTCCCACGGGTCTGTCACCTTAATTATAGCAGATTCTCCCCTGGGCCACAATTCTTTCCTGGTTTTCCCAGCTATCCGCCCGCCGAACGCAAACGCGGCGGCAGACACAAGCTGTGTCTGCCGCCGCGGGCGTTCCTTTCTGTCCTCCGGTCACCGGCTCCGGTTCCAGGCCAGCTCCCAGAAGGCCAGCTCATACCGGGAACAGGCGGTGAAGATGTCCTCCAGGTGGCGCAGCTGTTCCTCGGTGTAGGAGACGGTCAGCCGGTCCAGGGTGTCCAGCAGGACCCGGTTTTCCCCGGCGTAGCGGTCGGAGGCGTAGCCCTGGACCCACTCCCCGTAGAAGGGGTGCTCCAGGCAGGCGGGATTGCGCCGGACCATCTCCTTGGCGATGACCTCATAGCTGTAGGCGCAGGACAGGATGGCGGTGAGGATCTCCGCCTCCCCTTCCTCATAGGCCACCCGGAGCATATAGGAGGTATAGGACAAATTGTCCAGGGCCACGGGGGTGGCGTCTAGCTCCTCCCGGGTCACTTGGAAGCGGCCCAGGTAGCCCCGGTGGATGTCCATCTCCCCGCCGGTGAGGGCCTCGATATAGCCGGAGAACAGGCGGGTGGTCTCGGGGCTCTTGGCCTTGGCGATGCCGATGGCGAAGGACTTGGCGTAGTCCAGGAGGTAGAGGTAGTCCTGGATGATGTAGTACCGGAACTTCTCCCGGTCCAGAGTGCCGTCCTGGATGCCCAGGACAAAGGGGTGCTCGTTGTAGCGGTCCCAGATGGGCTTGACGGCCTGGACCAGGCGCTGGGAGGTGGTCATGACAGGGCCTCCTTTCCGATGGCCCGCCGCAGGGTTTGGGCGGGGAGCATCAGCACGATGACGGCGGACAGGATGCACAGGGGCACGTTCTGGGAGATGTTGTAGGCCAGGCTGTACCCCCAGGCACCCCAGCCGTCCCAGGCGTTCTGGGAGAAGAAGACCACGCCGCTGAGCACGTGGCCGGTGAGCTTCAGCAGGGAGGCCAGGGTCAGACCGCACAGGACCTTCCACCGGCGGTCGTGGCCGAACAGGCCGGCGTAGCCCAAGCTGGAAAAGCAGACCAGGTGCTCCACGAAGAACTGCCCCCAGTGGACGGGCTGCCATCCGGGAATGAGGAACATGGCCAAAATGCCGCACACCCAGCCGGACACCAGGGCCAGCCGCCCGTCCCACAGGACGGCCAGCAGCATCAGGGGGACCGGCGAGCACAGGGAGGTGGTGGTCCCGGTGGGCAGGGGGATGCGGACGGACTCCAGAATCAGGGTCAGGGCGATGATGAGGCCGCTGACGCACAGCTCCTTAGTGCCGATCTTCAGCCCCCGCAGATAGAGCAGGGAGCAGGCGAAGTAGAGGACGGTGAATACGACGGTGATGAGGGCGGAGACGGTCACTGGTCACACCCCCCGGCAAACTCCCCGGTGAGGGCGAAGGCGTGGTTCATGGGGCCGCTGCCGCGGCCCAGGTCCAGCATGGCGGCCAGGGCGCCGGAGATGTAGTCCTTGGCCCGGCCCACCGAGGTCTCCAGATCGAAGCCCTTGGCCAGGTTGGCGGCGATGGCGCTGGACAGGGTACAGCCCGTCCCGTGGGTGTTGGGGTTGTGGATGCGCTGGCCGTGGAACCACCGGGGCCCAGCCTTTGTCCACAGCAGGTCGTTGGCGTCGTTGACGCTGTGGCCCCCCTTGAGCAGGACGGCGCAGCCGTACCGCTCGCTGATCTGCCGGGCGGCCCGCTCCATGTCGGCCTCGGTCCGGATGGTCAGGCCGGAGAGGATCTCCCCCTCCGGGATGTTGGGGGTGGCCACCGTGGCCAGGGGGAGCAGCTCCCCCTCCAGGGTGGCCACGGCCTCCTCCTCCAGCAGCCGGGAGCCGGCGGTGGAGACCATCACCGGGTCCACCACGATGTTCTCCGCCTGGTACAGGCGCAGCCGCTGGGCGATCACTTCAATGAGCTTGCTGGATGAGACCATGCCGATCTTCACCGCGTCGGGGCGGATGTCGGTAAAGACCATGTCGATCTGCTGCCCGAGAAACTCGGGGGTCGCCTCCATGATCCCTGTTACGCCGGTGGTGTTCTGTGCCGTCAGCGCCGTGATGGCGCTCATGGCGTACACCCCATTCATGGTCATCGTTTTCAGATCGGCCTGAATCCCGGCGCCTCCGCTGCAGTCGCTGCCAGCGATTGATAATGCTGTTCTCATTGTGATACTCCTTTCCTCTCATCAGCATTATTTTTATAGCGCGACGGAGAGTGGTGCCCCCGGTCCGCCGCGTGAAGGTCCCGGTCAGCAGGCCGAGACAAACTTCCAGAATTGATCCACTTCCCGAAAATCCCGGAGGAAGAAGTCGCTCAGCCGCTCCAGCTCCCCCTCGCTCTTCTCGTAGGCGTCGGCCACCCCCACGGTGACAAAGCCGTCCCCCTTGGCCGTCCGGGCGGCGTAGAGGGCGTCTTCAAAGACCAGGGTGTCCGCCCGGCCGGTCCCCAGGTGCCGGAGCGCCGCCCGGTAGATGTGGGGCTCGTCCTTTCCGCTGCCCACCTGGGTGCAGGTGAACAGGGCGGAAAAATACGTCCGCACCCCGCACCGGTCCAGGGCGGCCTCCACCAGGTGGAGGTCGGTGGCGGTGGCCAGACACATCCTCACGCCCCGCTGGGACAGGGTTCGGAGGAAGTCCAGCGCCCCGGGCTTCAGCCGGGCCTCCTGGCGGTAGAACCGCTCCACCCGGCCGTTGACCCCGGCCATGATCTCCTCCACCGACAGGGGCAGGGCGTACCGCTCCCGGCAGTACAGGGCGGCCTGCTGCAGGCTCATGCTCTTCATCAGCTCGCCCACCCCCTCCTCGGGGACACAGCCCAGGGTGCGCAGATAGTCCTCCCCCGCATTTTCCCACACCTGCATGGAGTCCAGCAGGGTGCCGTCCATATCAAAGATCGCGCCCCGCAGTCTCATGCCTTCACCATCCGCTCGGACAGGGCCCGCAGCTTCCGGCACTGTCCCTCGATGTCCGGGGCGGAGAAGATGGCGCTGACCAGGGCCGCGCCGTCCACCCCCGTCCCCGCCAGCTGGAGGAGGTTGTCCTCGCCGATACCGCCGATGGCCACCACGGGGATGTCCACCGCCCGGCAGATTTCGGCCAGGGTCTCCCGGGGGAGCACATGGGCGTCGGACTTGGTGGCGGTGGCGAAGACGGCCCCCACCCCCAGATAGTCCGCGCCCCCCGCCTGGGCAGCCAGGGCCTGCTCCACACTGTGGGCGGACACCCCCACGATCAGCCTGTCCCCCGCCAGGCGGCGGACCTGTTCCACCGTCAGGTCGTCCTGTCCCACGTGGACGCCGTCGGCGCCGGAGGCCAGGGCCACTTCCACGTTGTCGTTGATGATGAGGGGAACGCCGTATCGCCGGCACAGGGCGGCCAGAACCTTGGCCTCCTCCAGAAAGGCGGCCCCGTCCAGCTCCTTCTCCCGCAGCTGCACGCAGGTGGCCCCGCCCTTCAGGGCGGCCTCCACCTGCTCCGGGAGGGTCTGCCGGCCCACCCAGGCCCGGTCGGTCACCGCGTACAGCCGCATGGTCTGTCTATCGCACTTCATAGTTTGCCCCTTTCTCCAGTTGCTCCGGGGTCAGCCGGCTCACCGCGTCCATGAGATACACCCGGTAGGTGCCGCTGCCCTCCGGGCCGGTCAGCCGCCCGTGGGCCAGCTCCCCACACAGGCCCAGAGCGCATACCGCCCCGGCGGCCGCCTCCAGGGGGCGGTCCGGGTTGGCCGCCAGAAAGGCGGCGGTGAGGACGGACAGCTGACAGCCCGTCCCCGTCACCAGCCCCATCATGGGGTGGCCGTTGCGGATGCAGAACACCCGCACCCCGTCGGACACCAGGTCAATGGGCCCGGTGACCGACGCGATCACCCCCGCGCGGGCGGCGAACTGCCGCACAAACTCCGCCGCCCGGTCCAGCGTTTCCTCGGTCACCCGGTCGGCCCGGTCGGCGTCCACCCCGTGGGCCCCGCCCCCCGCCCGGGCCAGGGCGCGGATCTCGGACATATTGCCCCGGACGGCGGTGGGCTTCCCCTCCCGCAGCAGGCGCAGGGCGGTCTCGGTGCGCAGGGGGGAGGCCCCCGCTCCCACCGGGTCCAGCACCACCGGATGGCCCAGCTCATTGGCCCTCCGGCCCGCCGCCAGCATGGCGGGGATCCGCCGCTGGTCCAGGGTGCCCAGATTCAGGGTGAGAGCGTCGCACCCGGCGGTGACGTCGGCCGCCTCCCCCGGGTCGTCGGCCATGATGGGGGAGGCCCCGCAGGCCAGCAGGACGTTGGCGCAGTCGTTGATGGTCACGCGGTTGGTGATGCTGTGGACCAGCGGATGGCTGGTCCGTACGTTTTGGAGCAGCTCGGCAAACACGGGCGGCGTTCCTCCTTTGTCACTGGGCCAGATGCTCCTGCATGGTGCGCAGCAGGCCCATCCGCTTCAGGCTGTAGATGAGCGCGGCGGAGATCAGGGCGCCCGCCGCGGTGGAGATGAGGAAGGGGACGACAAAGGCAAAGACGGCGGCCTCCTGTCCCATAACGAACACGGCGATGGGCCAGGCGCACATGCCGCCCAGCACGGCCGTCCCGAAGACCTCTCCCACCAGGGTGGCGGGGATGTTCCGGCTGAAGTGGTAGACCAGACCGCACAGCAGGGCCCCCAGCATGCTGCCGGGGAAGGCCATCAGGGTGCCCAGGGCCAGCAGATTGCGCAGCAGGGAGGCGGCGAAGGCCACCCCGATGCCGTATCCAGGCCCCAGCAGGACGGCGCACAGGATGTTGACCATGTGCTGGACAGGGGCGCACTTGCTGCCCAGCACCATGAAGGAAAACGTGCTGCCCACCACAGCCACGGCGCACAGCAGGCTGGCCACCGCCAGCTTTTTTACATTCAGACGGTTCTTTGTCATGACAATCTTCTCCTTTTGTAAACCGAGGAAACGGCTGATGACAGCGGCGCTTCCCCCACATAGACGCGGTCTCCCCCCGGGGACCGCAAGGAAGGTCGGTCGAGGCTCACTGGCCTCCTCTCACGCCGGAACACGGCTTCCCATCGCTGTCATACAAAGCCCAGGGCGCTCCCCCTCGGCCCGCCGCGGACTCACCGCGGATGCCGGATCCTCCTTTCTCAAATGGATCACCTGTAATTCCGGATTGGAATTTCTCCTCTTAAAATTACGGATTGTTTTTGCTTCTTTGCGGAATTCTCTCTGGAAACCAGGCGGAGGCAACAAAAAACGGGAGGCGCCCGACGCGCCTCCCAAGAAAAGCCAGATCTGAAAACGACTTCCTACGGCGGCATTATCCGCGTCAGGTGTAAGGGTCAAAGTTAGAGAACTTCCTCTCAGCCTGCCAATACAAGCTCCCCTGTGTTCTGTTGTGGGGACAGTATACACCTCTGTCCGCCGGATTGCAAGCCCCCGCCCGAAAATTTCTTCCCCTGCCCCGGGCGAGTCCCCCTCACAGCTGGAGCAGCGTCTCGCTCAGCCGCTTTCCGGCGCTGCCGCCGAAGTCCTCCGCCCGGCGGATGCGCAGGAAGGAGGCGCCGTAGATCATCCGCTCGTTTTCCAGCTCGTCGTCGCCCCCCAGGAAGATGCCGATGACGTGGACCCCCTCCCGGCGCAGCTTCCGCACCTGGGCGCAGGTGTCCCGGATGGCCGCGTCTCCCACATATTTCTCCGGAACGCCCGCCCGGGCCCGCCCGCTGACCATATCGTTGGGCAGGCCGTCGCTGAAGACAATGACGATCTTGTGCTCCTCCGGCCGCCGCAGCAGGTCCAGCCCGGCGGCGGCCAGGGCCAGGCCGTCCCGGTTGTTGGAGGTGGCCCGGTACTCCAGGATCCTCCGGTCGGCCGCCGGCGGGTCGTCATAGTCCCGGAAGCGGCGCAGGATGGTGTAATTCCCATAGGTGCAGTAGCTCATCACCCGGTGGGGGATCTGGATGCCGCTCAGGGCGGCGCTGAACAGATAGCTCTGCAGCGCCACCATGGACTGGCGGAGCGCCTGGGAGCCGCTGGCGTCGATCATCAGCTCCACCGCCACGGCGGACTGGTCCTGCCGGACGACCGTTCGGAACAGCTGCGGGTCGTCACAGCGGCCCACCTTCCACAGCTCGCTGTTGACCAGCGCCCCGTGGTCCGCCCGATAGACCTCCGGCTCGCTGCGCAGGTTCAGGGCGTTGCGGAAGGCCTGCTCGATGCTCCGGACGCCCTGACGGGCGGAGTCCCGGTGCTCCTCCAGCATCCGCCGGTTGGCCTCCCGGCAGGCCCGCAGGGCAGCGGCCTGGTCGGAGCGCCCCTCATAGGCCTCCTCCGGGAGCCCGTCGGTGAACAGCAGCCGGCGCCCCTCGTGGAGCCCCGTGCACACCGCCCCCTCGATCTCCTCCATGGCCCGCTCCGTCTGATAGCTGGGACCGAAATTTTTGGCCAGATACTCGGGGATGGCCGCCAGGGCCTCCTCCGACAGCTCCACCCCCGCCGCCGAGGCGCCGGCCTTCTCATACCGCAGCTCCGGCTGGTCCTCCTCCGCCCGGGCCGGCTCCCCCTGGTCCGGGGCGGCGTGACTGCCCTCCCACAGGTCGTCGGAGAGCTCGTAGATGGGCAGCTCGTCGCGGCTGTGATCGGGGGCGAAGTACCGGGTGTAGACCTTCTTGTACAGGAGCACCGCCTGCTCCACTAGGGCCCGGGCGTCCGCGCACCGCGCGCTGCCCTCCGCCAGCTGGGTGAACAGGGCCAGCACCTCCTCGAAGCCGGTGAAGTTTCGCAGGACTCGCCGGCTGTCCGGGGCGTCAATCCGGGGGAACTGCTCCGTCAGCCAATAGATCTGAATCCAGCCCCGGGAGGCGTGGCGCAGCCGCAGCGGGTCGTTTTCCAACTGCTCCCGGGCGGCCCGCTCGGCCATGGCCGGGATGCCGGGGCGCTGGGCGGCCAGCCTCACCCGCACCGCGTACTCCAGGCACAGCCGGGTCATGGGGAGCAGAGCATGCATATCAAAGTCCGCGTACCGGTGCCGCCGGAGCCACAGGTTCAGCTCCTCCAGTCCAAACAGCTTGTCCCCGCCCCCCAGGACCACGCCCTCATACGCCGCGACCATGCCGCCGGCCTGGCGGTAGGGCTCGCTCATCAGGCGGATATACTCCGGGTACTCCCGCCGGGTGTGGTTCTCGGACACCGTCAGGAACAGGCTCTCTTCTCTGTCGATACTCACGGCGCGCCCCCGTCAGGCAAATCTGGTCATGACCACGTCCTGGACCAGCTGATACTCATACTCGTCAAAGCACTTGTTGGTGACGCTGACGGCCACCGCGTCTCCGGGGGCCATCCCGTCGGTCATCAGCCGCAGGGCGGAGATCATCCCCCGCAGGTCCACCGAGCGGGTGGAGACCTCGCCGTTGACCGCCTTCTCGTTCAGGTCCAGGAACAGCCCAACGCAGCGCTCGATGTGCTCCTCGGCCGCCTGGGGGACGTCCATTTTTAACAGCCGGCGCAGCTGCTCCGGCCGCAGAGTGGGCATCCGGATCACCGAGAACCGGGAGGCCAGGGCCTCGTTCAGCTCCCGGGTCCCCGCGTAGCCATAGTTCATAGTGGCGATGAAGCGGGCCGCCGGGTGCAGGGGAATGCACTCATAGCCCGGCACGTCGATGAGCCGGCGGTAGTCCAGCGCCGAGTGCATCACCGCCACGGCGTCGTTCTTGGCCATGTTGATCTCGTCCAGGATGCAGAAGCCCCCGTACAGGGCCGTCTGGGCCACCGGGCCCCGGCGCAGCCGCACCTCGCCCCCCACGAAGGTGTCGGTGCCGATCAGGGTGCTGCTGTCGGTGTTCACATGGAAGGACACATTGTACACCGGCCGGCCGAACAGCCAGGCCAGATTGTCCGCCAGGATGTTCTTGCCGGTGGCCTTTCCCCCGCACAGCAGAAGGTTCTCCCCCTGGAGCAGGGCGGAGACCGCCTGCTCCAGGATCTCGTCTCCGATAAATTCCACGGCCGGCCGGACGATCCGCCCCCGGACCGCCTCATCCACGGCGTTCTGTTCCCGGAACCGCTCCAGCCGTATCTTCAAGTCTTCTCTCATGGTGTTCTCCGCCTTTGCCTGTTCTCGGGCTGACGCCCGGACGGTCCGCCGCCGCGGTCCGCTCCGGCCAGTATATCATGTTTATCCCCGCTTTACAATAGTTCCAAAAAGCCCCTCCCCTCTTGACTTCCGCCCTGTTTTCGGCGATAATAGCGGTACGAACCTGGGACCACGGCCGGCAGGAAGCCGGGCCGCCCGGCCGAAGCCGGGGATCTGCTCCCACAGTTCCCTCCCGACAGATCGGGCCGCCCGGCGCGGCGGCGCCCCATGGTATCTCAATTCTGAACGCGGCGTCACGAAGGCGTCTGTTTTTTCCTGCCCCGGCGGGAAAAAGCAGACGCCTTTTTCTGGAAAAAGGAGGGCCCCTCATGCCTACTCTGGAGGAATTTTTCCGCGCACATCCCAAAGCCGCCCTGGCCTTCTCCGGGGGCACGGACTCCGCCCTGCTCCTGTGGGCGGGAAAGCGGTACGGCTGTGATCTCCGCGCCTACTACGCGAAAACCGCCTTCCAGCCGGCGTTCGAGTACCGGGACGCCCTGCGGCTGGCCCGGGAGCTGGACGTGCCCATGACGGTGGTGGAGGTAGACATCCTGGGCCTGCCCGGGGCGGCGGCCAACGGGCCGGAGCGGTGCTACCACTGCAAGCGGACCCTCTTCTCCCATCTGCGGGAGGCCGCCCGAAAGGACGGGTACTCCCTCCTGCTGGACGGCACCAACGCCTCCGACGACGCCGGGGACCGGCCCGGCATGCGGGCCATCCGGGAGCTGGAGGTGCGCTCCCCCCTGCGGGAGTGCGGCCTCACCAAGGCCGACGTGCGGCGTCTGTCCCGGGAGGCGGGGCTGTTCACCTGGGACAAGCCGGCCTACGCCTGTCTGGCCACCCGCATCCCCACCGGCACCCCCATCACCGCCCATGACCTGGAGCGGGTGGAGGAGGCGGAGACCGCCCTCCACGCCCTGGGGTTCCGGGACTTCCGGGTGCGGCTGTTCCACGGCCTGGCCCGGGTCCAGGTGCCGGAGGGGCAGATGGCCCTGGCCCTGGAACAGCGGGAAAAGATTTTGGCCGCCCTGGGAGAGTTCGATGGGGCGGTCTTGGATCTACAGAGCAGATAAGCCAACCCGCGGCGGGGGCAAGCCCCCGCCCTGCGGAGTGCAATTTTGACCTGCAACGGAGGTTCTTTCCAATGGACAACAAACACGACATTCTCGCCCTTCTCCGGGGGGTGGCGGAGGGGACTGTCTCCCCGGAGAACGCCCTGCTGAAGCTGAAGGAGGCTCCCTTCGAGGACCTGGGCTACGCCAAGGTGGACCTCCACCGCCCGGTGCGCCAGGGGGCGGCGGAGGTGATCTACGGGGCGGGCAAGACCCCGGAGCAGATCGCCGGCATCGCCGTCAAGCTGGGAGAGCGGGGCTGCCAAAACATCCTGGTCACCCGCATGGGCCCGGAGGCGGCGGAGGAGGTGGCCAAAACCGTCCCCCTGGACTACCACCCGGAGGCCCGGCTGGGCATTGCCTTCCCGGGTCAGCGGAATTCCCTGGGAAATATCGTGGTGGCCACCGGGGGCACCAGCGACATCCCCGTGGCGGAGGAAGCCGCCCTCACCGCCGAGGCCATGGGCAACCGGGTGACCCGCCTCTACGACGTGGGGGTGGCGGGGCTCCACCGACTTTTGGGCAATTTGGACACCCTCATGTCCGCCCGGTGCGTCGTCGCCGTGGCGGGGATGGAGGGAGCCCTGGCCTCCGTCATCGGGGGGCTGGTGGACTGCCCGGTCATCGCCGTCCCCACCAGCGTGGGCTATGGGGCCAGCTTCGGCGGCCTGTCCGCCCTGCTGTCCATGCTCAACTCCTGCGCCTCCGGGTGCAGCGTGGTGAACATCGACAACGGCTTCGGCGCGGGTTTCCTGGCCAGCCGCATCAACCAAATGGAAGGTCTGGAGGAACACTGATATGAAGACGCTTTACATCGAGTGCAATATGGGGGCCGCCGGGGATATGCTCATGGCCGCCCTGTACGAGCTGCTGGAGGACAAGCAGGGCTTTCTGGACACCATGAACGGCCTGGGCCTCCCCGGCGTCCGGGTGGAGGCCCAGGCGGCCTCCACCTGCGGCATCGCGGGCACCCACATGGCGGTCACCGTGAACGGGCAGGAGGAGGCCGAGCCCGCCCCCCGCGAGGCGGCACATCACGACCATCTCCACACCCACGGGGAGGAGCACCACGACCACACCCACGAACACGCCCATGACCACGGCCACGGAGCACACCACCATCACCACCACGCCACCCCGGGGCACATCGGGGAGATCATCGACGCGCTCTCCCTGCCCGACGGGGTGAAAACCCAGGCCAAGTCCGTCTATGACGCCATCGCCCGGGCGGAGGCCAAGGCCCACGGCTGTCCCGTGGGAGACGTACACTTCCACGAGGTGGGGGCCCTGGACGCGGTGGCCGACGTGACAGGGGTGTGCTACGCCCTGTCCCTGCTCCAGCCGGAGCAGATCCTCGTCTCCCCCGTCCATGTGGGGTGCGGCACAGTGCGGTGCGCCCACGGAGTGATGCCCGTCCCCGCCCCCGCCACCGCCAACCTGCTTGCCGGCGTGCCCATCTACGGCGGGTCCGTCCAGGGGGAGCTGTGCACTCCCACTGGGGCCGCCCTGCTGGTCCACTTCGCCCAGCAGTTCGGGCCCATGCCCGTCATGGCCACCAAGGCTGTGGGCGTGGGCATCGGCGCCAAGGCGTTTGAACAGGCCAACTGCGTCCGGGCCTTCTGGGGGGAAACGGCCCAGGAGGCCAACGGGGAGATCGTGGAGCTGGTGTGCAACCTGGACGACATGACCCCCGAGGCCCTGGCCTTCGCCGCCGCCCGCCTGCTGGAGGCGGGGGCCCTGGACGTGTACACCGTCCCCGGCACCATGAAGAAGGGCCGCCCCGGCTGGGTGCTCACCGTCCTGTGCGACCCGGCACAGGAGGGGGAGCTGGCCCGGAAAAT